>JAJSAE010000064.1 GCA_024281315.1 archaeon
CACAAGGCCTTCATTATACTCAGACCAATTTCTTATATACTTCTTCTGTATCTCCATTTCGGCCATGGTGCATCCCTTCCATGGTTGGATAAGGAAGAATATGCACCATGGCTTTATAAAAGTATTTATGCAACAGAGCACCTCTTTAGAAACCTATATATACACGAACCAGTTATGCCCCAAACCAGCGTAATTACGGTGATAATATGGTCAGAAAACCTGCTAAGATGTACAGAGCTGTCAAGAGTATGGCGTACACGAGAAGAGAGTACATGGGCGGCGTGCCCAACCTCAGGATTGCCCAGTTCAACACGGGGAACATAAAAGGGGAGTTTCCGGTGGTGCTGAGTCTGAGGACCAAGGAAAGAATACAGGTCAGACACACTGCTCTGGAGGCAGGCCGTATCTCGGCCAACAGGTATCTTCAGAAGAAAGCCGGTTCCATGAATTATCACCTGAATGTTCATGTATATCCCCACATCGTTCTGAGAGAGAATAAGATGGCAACGGGAGCAGGCGCGGATAGAATTTCCAGCGGTATGAGACAGTCCTTCGGAAAAAATGTGGGAACCGCCGCAAGGATGAAGCCGGGAGAGCCGATATTTATCGTAAGGACCACCCCTCAGAACTTCCTCACCGCAAAAATCGCACTGAGAAAAGCATCTATGAAAATGCCAACTCCTTGCAGTATTACTATCGACAAGGGCGCAGACCTTATAAAGATATGAAATCTCTTTCCTTCCTTCACTTTCCTTCATAAATTTCAATTTTAGAAATATATCTGTATTGCCCCGTGAATCCCTTCGATTATGAAGTTCATGGCCACCGCCGTGAGAATAAGACCCATTATCCTTGAGAAGGCAAGAGTGCCGGAATGGCCGATTCTGTCAAAGAGTTGTTTTGAATATGTCAGCAGTGTGAACGCCAGGCCCATGGTTATGATGACTGCCAGAATGACAGAGAAAATATCGAATACATCGCCGGCCTGAGAGATGTATATCATAACCGTCGTTATCGCGCCGGGTCCGGCGAACATCGGAATTCCCAGAGGAACTATTCCCACCGCCTCCTGGTTCAAAGCCTCCTCCCGGTCCCTATCCGTTAATTTCGTACCCGGGCGCCGCCCATTAAGCATGGTGAAGCCTATGTGAAACAGAAGAACTCCCCCTGCGATCTGGAAAGACGGGATGGTTATGCCGTAGACAAGAAATATGTATTTTCCGAAAAAGGCGAATATTATAAGAATAAGGCTGGCGGATATCACAGTCTTGCGAATTACATTTCTCCTAATGTCATCAGGATAGTCCGCAGTAAGGGAGACAAAGAATGGGATATTCCCAAGCGGATTGACTATGGCAAGCACGGCCACCAGCACGGATATGAGGAAATCAAGGCTCATTAAGACGAGAAAAGGGAGGGAGTATTTATAGGTTACAGAAAACTCATATTGAGAACGAAGCTTTTTAATCCTTCCCGCATTACCATTCATATCATGAAACACACCGTAATATCCATCGGCGGCTCCATCCTCCTGCACGAAGAAAAAACAGACTACATTCTGAAACTTGCCAAAATGCTGGCCGCCCTATCGAAAGAAAAAAAGATATCTATCGTAACCGGCGGCGGCTGGGTCGCGAGGTACTACATAAAAGCGGGCAGATCCATCGGGGCCAGCGAGGAGTATCTGGACCTCGTGGGGATTGATGTAACCCGGGTCAATGCACGCCTTCTCATAATCGCTCTCATGAGTGAGGGTGCGAATGTCAATATTGATCCTCCTCATACGGTAGAAGAAGCGGCTGGCCTCTCTGAAAAGCATGGAATCGTGGTTATGGGAGGAACTGTTCCGGGCCACACCACCGATGCCGTTTCGGCCATGCTGGCCTCTTCTCTCGGCGCAAAGGTTCTTATCAATGCAACCGCAGTTGACGGAGTATATACGGCGGACCCAAAAAAGGACCGGGATGCGCAGCAGATTCCCGTCATGAGTTACGATGAGTTGAGGACCATAATAGAAAAGTCCGGCCCAAAGGGAGCTGGCCCCAATGTTGTTTTTGACCCTGTTGCTACGGACATCATAGAAAGGGAGAAAATAGAGACGAGAATAGTCAACGGCCTGCGCCTTGAAGAACTTAAAAAAGCGATAACCGGAGAGCAGTTTCTGGGAACCTTGGTAAGATAATCTAAGCCCCTGCGTTCTCCAGTGGTTCAAGGTCCTTGCTGCGAACTATTTTCATGCCGAGCTCCTCGAATCTCTCGACCAGTTCTTTGTACAGGTCCTTTTTGATGGCTTTTCTGTGGAAATAGACCATCTCCGCGCCGCTGGCATCGATTGCCTTCCGAAACATATCATCCTTTATTCCTTCCAGCGCATATGTCGGGATAACATGGCCCACCGATACCTTCCTTCCGAGAATTATATCCGACATTCTCGGAGCATAATGGCCACCGCCAACCCCTATGGTCACCGGATAATGAACGCCTCTTCTATCACGAAGGTCAAGAACGGTTTTTGCCAGAACTCTGCCAGCCTCCTTGTGAGGCCACATGCTTTCGTCGCTGCCAATCTCTATGAAAAATGTCGGCGTTTCCATATAAGGGCCGTGATGAGTCGCCTCCATGGAGATCTGGAATGTATTTTTGAGATGCGCACCGTTAATGTTTATGAGCCGCAGGGCCTCTGACATTAAATGGGGAGAAGCAGGTACGAGGGTATTGTCCCTTCCTCCTGCCTTCGCCTCGTGCCAGTTACCGATAGGGTGGACCGTGAGGGTCGCAATACCGGATGCCGCTCTATGACGGGAGAGGACAATAATGCTTTCGAAAGAAAAGCCTGCATCCCTCAGTTCTTTGTCCAGATTTTCATGGCGGACATGCAGGTCGTTTATTGCAACCATTGTGTATCTCACACCCAGATGATTATTCGCAACCCACACCGGATTGCCGAAAATCTCGCCGTTCTTGGTCCAGTGCTCCATCTCCAGAAGGTGGGAGCGTATGTTCCGGCTGGCCATATCCTCTTCGGATGAAATAAGCATTATCTCCTTTACGGAACGCATCATGCTTTATCCGCCGCCTCTTTGATTTTTTTCGCTGTTGCCGGCCCGATACCTTTAACCGCAGAGAGTTCCTCCACGGAAGCCTGCTTTATCAGTTCCGGAGTGGAAAAGCCCACATGAATTATGTTATCCGCCTTTTTAATCGAGACTCCCGGTATATTTGCGAGGAATTCCATCATGTTTTTCCACTCCTCTGTTAGAGCAGGAGACAGCCGCAGAACAAGGTCTTTTTTGGTTCCGGCCGCCGGAATTCCTTTTTTCCTGCACATATCCGTCAATTCACTCTTGGGAAGAGAAGATAACTGCGTTTCAATCTCCTTTTTCTTCGCCCTAACTGCGGATTCATCCGGCAAATGCTCTTTCCTTTCCTTTTGTTTGAGTTCTTCTTTCATTGCTGGCACTTCGATCTCATCCGTGATCTGTGCCTCAAGGCTCTTTGCGTATTCCACAAGGCCGTCAAGGTCAGACGATACATCCTCCACAGCCTCCAATTCACTCATATCCCGAAGGGCCTCCGCAGAAAAATCTTCGGCGGAGATTTCCTCGGTATCACCTTCCACATATCCGCAGAGGACACACACACCGTCAACCAATGAGCCAACGGCCCCGCATCTCGGACAAAACACACTTTCTTTATCTTCGGATAAAACGGTATTTTCCAGAGGATTTACCTCTTCCTTAAAGGGCGGCATATCGTTTTTCTCTTCCGCCATGGGCGAGTAATCATCAGGAATTTCGAATTCATCGTCTTCTATGTCCGTATCGGCAATTTCCTCAATGTCTGAAAATTTGGCATCTTCCGTATCAACAGCGGCCAGCACTTCTTCGGGTTCCCGTTCTTCCGCACCCTCTGTGCTTGCACTTTCCTGACCTCCGTTTTCCAGGGGCTGTTCTTCCGTATCAATACCTTCTGCCTCATTGCGGGCCATATCCGAATCATTGTATTTTTCATCGCCAGTATCTGCTCCCGAGATACCTTCGTCCCGCCCCTCCGACTCCCTCTCCACAATCGGCTCCTGCAACTCTTCTAACGGCTCGGCAGTATCGGGTAAGGCGTTATTGATAATCTCCTTTACCCTGCTGCTGTATCTCCCCAATCTCTGCTTTTTCACATCTTCCAGCAGGGAAAGACTGCCTAGATTCCGAACCGCCTCATCGAATTCAGGGGAGATTAAGATGGCCTTTCTGAAGCATATTTCCGCGCTATCAACATGGCCGAGATTCATGAGAATAAGTCCGAGCAGGTTCCAGCATGCTCCGTCCATACTGTCCGTTTGCTTTTCGAACGCATCAAGACAGGTATTCAGTGCGGATCTGGCATCTCCCACCGATAACTGCGAAAATGCAAGATTGCCTGCGGAATACATGGTGTCAAGAAGGATATGGGCCTCACGGAAGGACTCAAGCGCTTCGTCCGTCTTCGAATATGCCTGCAGGATGAGTCCTCTGGTAATCCATGCCGGTCCGTAGTCAGACCTCAGTTTAAGGCTCCGGTTCACATATTTCAAGGCCGCCTTCATGTCGCCTTGCTTGTAAAGAAGCACGGCCCGGTTATTCCATACCTGATGGAAACGGGGATTTATTACCAGTGCTTTCTCAAAGGCCTCTCCCGATTTTTCAGGGTTCACCTGCATAAGTGCAACACCTATTCTGTTCCATAGGTACTCAGAACTGATGCGTTCCGCTATCTCCTCGAGAATTGCGGTTCCTTCGGATTCCCTTCCATTTTTTATAAGGGCAAGAGCGAGGCGGAGGTCGAGTCTGAAATCCCTCTCTGGCACAGAAGAAAGGAGTTCTATCTCATCATCGTAATTTCCTTTCACCCCCTGAACATAGGCCAGATTGTATAAAGCCGGATAGTATGCCGGGTCCATTTCCAGTGCCCGCCTTAGGTGTTCCCCGGCAGAATCCACATCCCCCCTCTCAAAGAAAAGGGAAGCAAGCCTGTTCTCATAATGCGGCGATTCTTCCACATCTGCAAGTTTTAGCATTATCTCAACTGCCTCTTCCGTCCTGCCAAGGCGTGATAGAACGACCGCTCTCTCTTCGAGAACATGCCGGCTCATAAACTCTCCCACATCCTCTTTATGAAGGAGGGGAATGGAAGTTTCCTTCGGCGTGTCGGGAGTATTTTCCTCTTCCGGAGTTAATTCGGTGCTCTCTTCTTCCTGCACTGCTTCCGGTTGGAGAGGTTCAACTGCGGTCGGCATGGCTTCCCCTTCAGATTCCACTTCTCCAATTAAATCTATAGTATTTTCGCTCTCCTCTGTTTCTACAGCCTCTTCGGCCACTGCGGATTCTGGAGTTGCCTCTTCCAGCACAATCTCTTCTTTTAATTCTTCTGCGCCTTCCTCCCGCTCAACCTCGTCGGGCGCTTCTTCTGCCGGACCGAGTTCTCCTCTGGCTAGAGGTTTAAGCTCCTCTTCTATTTTCAATGGGGCATAGAGTGAGCCGAACGGGGGCGAGAGTTTCCTGTCTCCCTTCTTATCCCTTGTCTTAACGGCTTTTTCTCTCAGTTTGACGGCCTCAATGAAATCACTCTGAAGGCGAAGGGCTTCGTCACAGGCTTCAATCGTAAGAGAGTACTGGCCGATGTTGAACAACGCCTCAGCCTGCCTGAACCAGATGACTGAATTATCTATAGCTTTCGATGTTACAATATTCCACGACTCCGCAGCCTCCCTGAACTGCCCGAGTTCGTGATGAAGCGCCGCTTTGTTTATCCACGCATCAATATACTCTCGTTTCATCTCTATTGCCCTGTCAAAGCTCCCCAGTGCATCATCTGTTCGACCAAGCTTTTTAAGGGTGACACCGCGGTTGTTCCAGACCTTTTCATCCGCCTCATTAATTTCCAGAATTTTGTCATAGCAGGCGAGAGCATCCTCGAATCTGCGAAGGGTGTAGAGAGTGGTTCCCATGTTGTTGAGGGCCCTTACATTTTTAGGGTTGATCTCCAGGGCTTTTTTGTAGTACGCAATTTCATCCTCATACCTCCCGAGTTCGTACATTGTAACGCCCATCAAATAATAGGTCTCATCGGTCTCGTCATGTGACAATGCCATTTTATAGAAGTCCATGGCGCTATGATAGTCTCCTAACTGGTGATAGCAGGCCCCGACCATTCTCCAAGCCGCATCGTAACTCGGTTTGAGTTGTGCGGCCCTCTGGAAGAGCTGCATCGCCTCCTTGTACTTTCTTCTGTCAAAGAGAGATTGCCCTTCATCCATGTAACTCATAAGTTCGCCCGCACTGGGAAGCCATCGGTCTCCTTCTTCTTCAATGATTTCTCTATCTCTCCACGATGTGAGATCTGACATAAGGCTGGTGGCCTCGAAAAGGCGGGAGAGTTTCTCGGAGTTCACCAGAGATATCCCCACCATCTCTGCGTAGGCTCTCGCCTCGTCCGTATAATCGGAGGTGCATATATGTAACGGCGAGCATAGATTTCCATCATATTTATGGCCCACGACACTTTGAAGTTCTTCCGGACCGATGAGTTCTCCCGGCTGTTTCCGGTCAATAACCGCAAAGTAATTCTTCCCCTTATACCTGCCAGTGACGGATGTGGTTTCTCCGTCCACGGATTTATCGATTATCTCGAACTTCATTTTTTCCAGGAGTTTTTCCATCCATTCGACGAATTCTTCCGCACGCATGGAGAGCAATTCCTTCAGAAGGCGCTCTCTCATCTTTTTATCTATTACCGAGGAAAGGTCATCCATTAATCCTCACCCCCTTTATTCAACTCCATGACAAAATCTTTTACCTCGGAAGAATCCGGATTTATCTGCATCGCATTTCTGAGGGCTTCGGCACCCTCTTTTTCCCTGCCCGAATCATAGAGAGCCCGGGCCCGGGCCAGCCAGACAAGCTCCTTTTCCCTGCTTATCATCAGCGCCCTGTCATATATTTTCAGCGCCTTATCCACCTCTTTCATGGCCGAAAGTGTTTCGCCCAGAAGTAGCCATGCCTTTGCGTTAGTGCCGTCTATTTTAACTGCCTCGCCCAGAGCCTCCGCGGCTTCCTCGAATTTTTCCAATCCTCTGAGGGCTTCGCTTCTGTAAAGATAGCCGGCCACCATTCGGGGATGTTCTTCGATTATTCTGTCGGCAGTCTCTTTAAGCCGGTCCCATAAACCCCTGTCCTTTTCTATTCTGGCCTTCAGAAGGAGTGCATCAAGATCCGTCGGGTCTATTTTGAGAGCGGTTAGTGCTTCCTGAAGTGCAGCTCCCCACTTCCCCATCATCATCAGTACGGTACCTTTGCCGGTGTGGGCATCGCAGCTGTTCTCCATCTTAAGTACGGTATTATAGATTCTTAAAGCATCGTCCAGCATCCCCCTCTCTGCCAGAATTCTGGCCCGTTCGATGTGAGCGGGCGTAAAGTCAGGGCGTATGCTGGTAGCAGTACTGAGCAGCTGCACCGCACCCCCCCATCTGCCGATGTCCATCATAGCAACGCCTTTATAATACCATGGCCAAGGATTTTCAGGCTCTATCTCCGCCACTCTATCAAGGGTACGGAATGCGGTATCGAGATGCCTTAGACCGAGAAGTGCACGCCCCTTACCGAGAAGCGCACGAACATTACCGGGATTGATGTCAATCTGCTGCTCGTATATCTTCAGAGCCTCTTCATACTTCCCTTCATCCAGAAGTCCGTCTGCTTTATTCAGGAGCGGAGCGGGATTCAGAGGTTCAAGGTCCTTAAGGAGGGAATCTATTACAGATGCGGTGCTTCGCTCGGGAAGATGCCTTTCAGGTATCCGCTCCAAGGTTTCAATCGCTTCCGGGGGCTCCGTGGACGACTTATCCTCTTCCGGAACCCCAATCACCTCATCCTCGTCTTCCAATTCATCCCCGATACCCTCTTCCTCCGCAATTTCAGGCACAAACCTGCTCAGTTCAGGGGATGGGGCCGCAACCGCGCCTCTTCCTCGTTCGTATGCCTCTATCCCCTCATCTATTTCGCCCATTGCAGTGTAAATATCTCCCAGAAGCAGCCACGCCTCGCTGTCGTCCGTTTTAATCTCCAGGGCCTTCGTGCAGCACGCCTTGGCCTGCGGATACATCTCCATCCTCGAAAGAACGCTGCACTTTGCCTTCCAGAAGTCAGGATTCTCAATATCCTCCTTAAGAGCGACATCTATGTGTCCGATGGCCTCCTTGAATCTTCCGAGAGCAGCAAGTGCCAGACCGGCCAGAACCGAGATTTTCGGGGAAAGTTCCTCCGTATCTTTAACAGCCAGATATGCATCCATGTATCTTTCGGAATCGAGAAGCGCATTGAGTTTTCCCTCCAGTGCATATGTGTCCGATGGGTCCGCAACGAGGGCGGCCTCGAAGAGATGCAGAGCACGGGCGAGATAATCGAGCTCTTTCCCCACCTGCTTATATAATTCAGTCCCGGAAGATATGAGGAATACTGTGCCTGAACGAACCAGCGTTTCCGCAGGTCCCGAAACCTTTCCCGCCAGAACCCTCTTTTCCACCTCTTCCACAATCCGGGAAAAACGGAGGACATCTTCTCGCGAGAACGGCACTCTTTCAGAGCGAGATAGGGGCACTCCAAAGAGTTTTAACAGCCTTCCGGCCCGCTTCATGAATGTGTGCAGGTCTTCCTCTTCAACAAGCGTGTCTATTTCATTATCTGAGCCCATGTCCTGTTCAGCAAATGCATCTGCCGCGGGATAGGCAATGGGAATTAACAGGGACTGCTCTCCGACACTTCCGAGCACATCGCCGCCAAAGAGTTCGCTATCCATATAGAAATCAATGCTCCGCTCTTCCGCACAGTCCGTACACAGGATGGTACTGCTCTCCTTTCCACATGATATACAGTTCAAACTTACACCACACCAGAATAGCAAAGGTTATTTAAAATAATTGCAGACGGGCGGGGCAAATCCTATATGCACCCTGACAATCCCCTGCCGTGAACCAGAAAAACGCATGGAACGACCTGTATATGAAGCACAAGCGCGCCTGGGACGGCTTTGCCGATATGCTCTGGATTACAGAACATCTGAAGAAAGGGGCCGAAATCTTGGAACTCGGTGTCGGGAACGGAAAGACCCTTATTTCATTAATTAAAGAGAGGTATGTCTGCACCGGTGTGGACTTCTCGGAATGCGCTGTTGGGCGCATAAAAGAGCGGCTGCTCAGGACAGGAGAGGTAGAACGCTGCCGCCTTATTGTCTCGGATGTGATGAATCTGCCGCATGACCTTGGAAAGTTCGATGCGGTAATAATGATTTATCTCCTTAATCATCTTCCATTGAATCATGGGAGAAATCTCTTCGAAAGTATACCGCTTCTGCTGAAAAGTGGCGGGATGGTCTTTGCCGAGGCATTCGGCCCGGGAGACCTGAGGAATTCTCGCGGCACAAAAAAACGAAGAGGAATAATGTACCGCTATCACACCATCGGGGAGTGGAAAAATCTGGGTGGAGACGGGCTGGAACTGATTGACCTTAAATTACTTCAAAGAGAGAAAAGATACGGGGACAAACATGTCACAAGAGAGAGTATCCGAGGTATCTGGAAGAGAATATAGAATCGGTTACCCCTTGCTACCGTCCATAAGAAGCCACGACCCCTGCGGTGCAGGCCCCCCCTCTTCTATAACGACAATGAGCCGGCCCCCCTCCTTTTCCAGGATAATTCTGGCTATGTCATCAAGAGAGGATATTAGTTTTTCCTCTGGTAGAAAAATGTCAAGGCCCTGAAGATAGACAACACTCTCGGGAGATTTGGAAACAAAATCACGGAGGATGAATAGGAGAAGTTCATAATGCTCCATAAGGGCGGGATTAAGAGCATCTTTCACGGGACTATCGGTAAATCTGAAGATTACCGTCTTCTCCAGCCCTGATTCCTTTCTGAAATCTTCTATCTGCTTGGTTGTAAAAGCCATCCCATAAAAACCGCGCCCCACAAAATCGGAAAAGAGCGATGTGGCAAAAGTCTCGTCGTGCGAATAGAAAAGTCGGGCTTCCGGGAGCTCGGTCACCGCCTTCTCCTTTTTTACTTCCCTGACAGGGATTACGACAAATACACCGTATTTCAGAATAGCAACGGCAAATATAAGCGTAGAGAAGAAGAATCCGACGAGAGTAGTATCAACTGGCAATTCCATTCCTCCCGTTATCACCTGAATAAGATTTGCAATAAAGCCAGCTGAGATGGCAATGAAGATTATCAGTGCGTTTTTACGCTCCATGGCGTATCTTGGCCTTATCGCCCTCCATAGGGCCAGAAAAAGCCCAGATATTATCATAACATAGTTATACGGGACGATGAAATAATAGAAAAAGCCTCCTCTATCTGCGGAATATACTCCGTTTTCGAGCAGAAAGGAGGTGTGTATAATCGGTGTTGATGTCAGGAGCTCAAATAGGAGTGCTCCGATAGTCACCAGTGAAAACAGGTAAAGAAAGTAAACCCTTTTGAGCACGTGGGGGCCATTCCAGCCAAGGTTGAGCAGGATAAGATGGAGAATAGCGGGGCCCATAAATGCCACGGAGAAAAATGTGCATTCGTCGAGAATTACGGGTGCGTCATGCAGGCCAATTATTCCTTCCGGCCATGAAAGAAAGAGTAGATGGGAAACAAGGGAGAGAAGCGCCCAGAGTCCTACAAAGAATGTTATTACCAGAAATGGACGGCTGCTGCCGGAGCCCCGATTTCGTCTGAAAACATAGTATCCCAGTAACCAGATGGATGCCGTAATGGCCAGCAAGAACAGAAAGACGAATGTGTCTACCGTTGACATGAGATGGAATGACACAGGTTAGATAAAAGACTTTCGTCTATTTCAGGATTTCCTCCCTATAAAACACCGGCGTGTGATGAGAAGCAGAAAGAGCAGACAGGCAGCGAAGAGGAGAAATAATGATGCAATATCCCCAACCACACCCATTGCATCTCCACCGGAAATCAGAAAGAGCGTGGTGTGCATTGCATACTTCATCGGATTAAATGCCGCGATAGCGGAGACAATACCGTTAAAGCTTTCCGGCGGATAGAATACATTTCCCAGCATAAGGGCCAGCATAAGAACGGCGGGCAGGGACATTATTACATCCATCTCCTTTTTGAAGAGGAAGGAAAGGATCATTCCGGTGTTCTGAACAACAAGAGAGAACATAATCAAAGAAGCGAGTAGGGCTGCCATGGAAACTATACCGAGCCTTAGGTCTGGAATGATTAAAAACATGCTGGCCATAAATATAGCGAGTTCCATAATGTTTATAAGAAGAAAACTCAGAGTGTACCCGAAATAGAATTCCCATATCGAAACGCGTGCGGATATGAGGCGGTCCAGTGTATGCTGTATCCTCTCCCTCAACATTATCAACGAAGAATTGAATAGGGTGACCGAGAAGAGGGTGATAACCATTATTACAGAGAATATATAGCCGTAGTTACTGGCGGAATTCCTGTCAACGCTCGAAAACTCGCTCATGAGGTTTTCCGTATCTCCTCTGGCAAAGAGGTCCTCTACGGTCTTCTGGACCGCAGTTTCCAGTTCATTTGAGATATAGAGGGCAAGATGGACATAGGAATCATCCAGAGTCAGCCTGTAAGGGAAAGAAGAAAAGGGAACATCCTCCGTAAGGTTCATCTCATAGAGCGCCCATTTGGTAAATTCCGGAGAGAAGAAGATTACCGCACGAACCTTTCCGTCTTTTAAGAGTTTCATGGCCGATGTATAATTTCCTTCCGGAATCAGCCTCAGGCGAGTCCCATTGATCCTCCCTAAAATATCCTCTGCCATGCTGATATGAACGGTGGTATTCTCCATTGTCAGGTCATATCCCTCATCAAGATTAACAACGGCCACCTTCACATCCTCAAAAGGATATATGACTGCAATGCCCACAACGGAGGTGAGAATTATTGGAAGAATAAAAAGAACAATCAGGCCCCGCATATTGCTTCTCATCTGCCATAAAACACGGCGAGAGACGGCAAGACTGTGTTTCATCTCCCCGCCTCCTTCTCGAGCAAGCGGTCCAGAGCTTCTTCTATGCCCCTAATACTGTCGGCTTCGCTGCCGGGTATTTCTCCCATAAGTTCTCCTTCCTTGAGAACGAAAATGCGGTCGGCATAGTGAAGAACGGACGGTGAATGAGAGGACATGAGAACCAGCTTTCCGCTTTCTCTGGCATAATGCATCAGGAGCCAGAAATACCTGTCTAAAGTGTAATCGAAACCGGTGGTGGGTTCGTCAAGAACAATTATATCCGGGCCGGCCACAAGAGTACAGGCGAGTGAAAGAGCTCGCCTCATACCTCGGCTCAGTTCCGATGCCAGCACATCCCTTTTTTTCTGCAGCTTCAATCCTACAAGCATTTCTTTGGGTGGGGCCCATCCTTCGTTATTGGGGTTGAGCATCTCAAAAAATCTCAGATTCTGCATCACCGTGAGGTCTGGATAAACAGCTTCGTCCTGCGGCATATAGCCTATGAAACCATCGTTTGCCACACGGGATGATACGGACCCGACATCAGGTGCTAGCACGCCTGCTATTATCTTCAAAAGGGTGCTTTTTCCGGAGCCGTTAGGCCCGATGAAAAGATATACTCCTGCCTTTCGAATGTTAAAGGAAATCCCATTAAGTGCCGTCAAATCGCCGAAATTCTTTGAAAGGCCTCTGACCTCCAGCACATTCACACCTCAAAAAATAAAGGGAAGAAGAAAGGTTTTTAGTATGTTGGCGGGGGCGGTGTCTGGTTCTGTGGTGGCCCCTGCGGTTCCTGCGGCTGAGGCGAGGGATAGTACGCTGGCGGCTGTTGGGGTTGCTGCTGGTATTGCGGCTGCTGGGGCGCATAGGGGTCCGGGTATGGTGCCATCTGCGGTCCCGGCTGCTGCGGCTTTTTCTTTCTCATTACGAGGGCAAGAACCACAATCAGGATTATAACACCGAGAATCACCGCAAGAGATAGCGGGCTGCCAAGGCTGAGAAGACTGTCCGGCTCCCCGATAGATGACATAGATGTATCCGTCTTGTCTATATTAGAGGAGGCCGTGTTATAGTCCGCAAAGGTAAGTGTCGTATCAGTACCGGTGGTAGATGCACCGCCCAGCAGAGAGAGGGGACCTCCTATAGCGGTGCCCTCCATTCCCGGGATCACAGGAGAGGCCCCTGCAGGGGTGTACATACCCGCTATGAATTTCTTGTCGGGAGAGTAAAGAATCGATGAATCCATATCCCCTTTCCAGTATCCCGAGTATTCGTAATACGGGCTTATTTTGAAAACGGTAAGGCTGTTGCCGTTCTCATCGGTTATCTGCATGGTGCCGGTGCACTGTAGAGTGAAGTCTATGCTGTCACTCCCGCTTATCTGGCCGTTGCTGATGCCGTCCGTGTCCGTATCCAGTTTTGCAATGTCAATCGGAAAGTCCTGACCGGTCTCGTTCTTTATCTGCTGAACCGCTTTATCAGGAAGCCCGCTGGCATCAATTGTTCCGCCGTATGTGCCGCTGACGGTTACATTGGAATATACATCCCACCGGTCACCCACATTTATGGGGAAGTCCAGAAGGTTGAGCGGAGGGTTGAAGTTTACGGTTATGCTACTGTGAAACTCCTCGGTAAAGGAGATGTCATAATCCTGGTAAGAGATGGTGTAGTTGCCCTCAAAGCCATACAGGCCTCTGGTTGATGAGAAATAGATGTTATCCAGATAGGAGTAATAATCGTATTCCGCATTATAATAGTAGAAATCAACCTCAACTATGCTACCCCCCGTAATAATTATACGGTCGCCCACTTCAACTGGATCATCGTAGGAAACAGTAGTGCCATCCGAATGACATGCAGACATATAAACGGATGGAGATGGGCCATACATGGTATCCACGACATCGTAGTTGCTGTCATATGCCTCTATCTTCATATCTCCCCATGTCAAATTTGATGCCACCCGCACAGTAATATTGTTATCTATGATTACAGTTGATAATTCTGGATATGTATAAGTCGTACCACCGTCGTATCCGCCATCATAGGTTCCTCCGTCATAGGTTCCTCCCAACATGTCACCCATAAGCGTATCCTCTCCCGGAAGGTTCTTTCCCTTCAGGTTAAATGCGGTCTTCTGCTCCACATCCATCGTAATAGACTTTATGGCCATGGTATCCTTGACAAACTTCACGTCACCGCTGATTACTGTGGCATGGTCTAAAGAAACATCTGCGCTCATGGTCATCTGGGTGGTCGGAGGGGTCTCCGAGTACGAATATGTGCCAGCTTTCGGCATCATGCCCGTTGCGCTCGCATGAGCGTTAAGGTTGCTAACCGACTCGCTCATCCTGTAATGAAGCGTGTATTCCGTCTCCGTTGCAGCAGTCACCTCCGCTGTAACCCATACACCTGCCGTTCCGGTAATGCTCGCATCCGTATTGGTAATTTCGGGGCTGTTTGCGGCCTCTGCCTTTATCATATCAACATAGGGCTTCGCATATTCTTTCAGGTCACCATCCCCGCCAAAAGCCCATTTGTCTCCTACGGTCCACTGAGGGGCCTCTGCGGTCGTTGTATCCGCATGTGCCATTCCTGCGAACAGGACAGCTATCATTGCGGCCATTATCATCATACTGAGTATCTTTGTCCTCATTTTAAATGCCTCCAAATGCAGAAAGGCATAACTTATATATATATGTTTCTCCTGTTCTACATAATTGTAGAGTACGGAAATTATTTCGCCAAAGTTTAAAGAGGGAAGAAACTGTACCCTCGTGCGACTAAATTAAGCAATAAAAAAATAAGATGGATTATGCGACCCAAACCATCTCCAATTCATTGTCAAAAAACCGGTAATGTCCTTGAATAGACCGCATAATTTATATAGTAGAAATGCTATCCCCCCTTATGGCTAGACCAAAGAGCAATATAGATATCACATGTCAGAACCCGAAGTGCAGGTATTACTTGAAAGAAGAGGGA
>JAJSAE010000065.1 GCA_024281315.1 archaeon
AGAAACTGTAACGGCACACGGCCAGATATCAGGAATTCAGGAGGTGAAAAGGAGGTTTCTGATATACAATATGATGCTAAAACTGTGAAAAACAAGAGGTTTCACACGGTTAAAAAAACGATGGGGTAGAAATAGGGAAGGTGAATAAGCGCAGTCCCTAACTCAGAATGGAGTTATGCAACAGAGCACGGAGGAGGGGAAATTAGAAAAGAGTTGGGTGGAGGAATACTGCCTTAGAGCAAAGTGGCCGCAGTGCATAAGATATCAGATGGAGGAGAATGGAGAATACCACCCGGATAACATGCTGCCAGACGGGAGCATACGCGAGGATTTAGGCTGACTCTTTCTTTCCATCCGATTTCATCCTCTTCATCTTCACATAATACCAGATTCCCAGAGCGGCCATTCCAACGAGCACCACCACATCCAGTATGTGGAAATATGCCACTATGCTCTCCCAGTGCTCTCCCATAACAATACCGATGTATCCGAGAAGAAAGCACCAAGGCAGTGAGCCTATTGTGGTGTAGATTGCGAACTTTTTCAGGTCCATTTCCGCTATTCCCGCGGGTAGCGAGATGAATGTACGGACTATAGGGGTCATCCTTCCGAAGAATACAGCGGCCTCACCGTATTTCTCGAACCATTCGTCCGCTTTGTCCAGATGCTCCTCGGTAATCATAAGATACTTCCCGTGCTTCAAAAGGACCTCCCTTCCGAAACGCTTTCCCGCCCAGTATGCGCCGAGTGAGCCGATAAGGGAGCCGAGTGTTCCGGCCAGAGTGATTCCCAGAAGTGTAAAGCGGCCTTCGTTCACCAGAAAACCGGAAAAGGGCATGATTATCTCGCTGGGTATGGGAACGCACGCACTCTCAAGGGCCATCCAGAATATGATTCCCAGATAGCCGGTTGAGGAGATTACCCAGATGATGAGGTTAACACCCCATTCAACGACGCTCATGTTCCCTGCATTGTCCTGCTCTTAAAAACCTTTTCTCCATTATCCTTTTATACGGCTCCGCATTTTCACCGCCGAGGTATGTCATATGGCAAAATACAAGATTGCAGTACTCCCCGGCGACGGTGTCGGGAACGATGTGATGGAAGCCGCAATGATGGTTCTGAACTCCTTGAATCTAGATGCCGAGTACATATACGGCGATGTGGGATGGGAATTCTGGAAGACCGAAGGGGACCCGCTCCCCGCCAGAACGCTCGACCTGTTGAGGTCCACGGATGCCTGCCTTTTCGGGGCCATAACATCCAAGCCGAAGCAGGAAGCACAGAAGGAGCTGGTGCCGGAGCTTCAGGGGAAGAACCTCGTCTATTTCAGCCCGATTGTGAGGATGAGGCAGGAACTCGACCTGTACATCAACCTGAGGCCGTGCAGGGCCTATCCCGGCAACCCGCTCAACTTCAGGGACGACATAGACCTTGTGGTTTTCAGGGAGAACACGGAGGGCATGTATGCGGGTGTGGAGTACTTCCCGGTTCCGCAGGACCTGAGGGATAAGATGCTGGAGCACAATAAGAAGATGCAGAGGTTTGCAGACCTACCGGAGGACGAACTGGCCGTTACCGCAAGGATAATAACGAAGAAGGGGAGCGAGAGAATAATCCGGGCCGCGTTCGAGTACGCAAAGGAGCACGGAAGAAAGAGCGTGACAGTTGTGGAAAAACCGAATGTTCTCAGGGAAACCAGCGGCCTCTTTGTCAGAACTGCAAGGGAGATTGCAAAGGAGTACGCCGGCATAGAGCTATGGGAGACGAATATAGACGCACAGGCCATGTGGCTGGTGAAGAACCCGCAGGACTACGGCGTGCTTGTAACCAGCAACCTGTTCGGCGACATAATCAGCGACCTGAGCGCACAGCTGGTTGGCGGCCTCGGTTTCAGTCCTTCCGGGAATATAGGCGTAAACTACGGCGTGTTTGAACCGACACACGGCTCCGCACCGAAGTATGCCGGCCAGTACAAGGTGAACCCCACCGCAATGCTTCTGGCCACGAAGCTGATGCTGGAGTTCCTCGGAGAGAAGGAGATGGCCGCAAGACTGGAGAGTGGAATTGCAAAAACCATTGCCGAGGAGAAGGTCAGAACATACGACATGGGCGGAAACAGCACCACGCTGGAGATGGCCGAAGAGGTCATAAAGAACATGAATTAAAACCTTTTTTCTCTTTTCTGGACCCGTAGGGTAGTCTGGATATCCTGCCGGCCTTCGGAGCCGGTGACCGGGGTTCGAATCCCCGCGGGCCCGCTCAGGCTTTTTCTTTAACACACCCTCCGCTGGCTCGGCCTCCAAAGAAAAACACTGGTGAAAAAGAAACTCGGCCGAGCCTGCTGGGAAGTGATTTGGTTTGTGGGCTCCGTGGTGGATGCGTGATTCGGCCCGAAGAAATAATACAAAAGTTTAAGAGCTATGGAGATATTTGGTTCGATAAGAGTTACTTCGAAAAAATTAAACAGCTATCTGGAAGAATGAAAGCACTAAAGGAAAGATATACGATAAAAGACAAGGCAGAACTACGGGGGGATTAATATGGAGTTGATTGACAAGAAGGAAGATGGAAGCTTTGGTAGGTATTATGGGCATCCAGCTGGTTTCAACGAATCAAAAAGGATGATTGCAAGATTATTAGGAGAATTTGACTTAGAATTTCAAGATATAGAAAACATTATTCAAAGTGTCCAGATGCCAGAGAACATTACCCATATAACTCAACTTCAAAAACCATTCCAAAGGGCATTTTTACATCATGGATGGAAAGACCAGCCTGAATATCCTGAAAGTAATTATAAGGCAGATTTTGGCTTTAATTCTGATGGCCGGTGGATTTTTGTAGAGATAGAACTTTCAGATATTCGAAGAGCAGTGAATGCATTTTTTATGGATAGGGTATTTAGAACTGGGTATATGCGGCTTGGCATATTTATAACGCCCCAAACCACTATCGAAAAAAAGCATTTTTACTCTCAGCTCACGAAGAGATATGATTACATTGCCCCGGATTATCCTCTATGGGTAATTGGTTTTGAAGTAAAATCCTAAATACCTCCGCCCCCATTCTCACCCATGTACGACAGCACCGATATCGAGGCCGCCATATCCGAAATAATCTCCCTCATATCCGCCGGAAGAAGCGAGGAAGCCCTTTCTTCTCTCCGCTCACTGTCGGGCGAGATTGTTTCCGCCTTTGATGAGATGGCCGACGAACTCCAGTCTCTTCGGGACGAAGTCGACTTGTGCCGGGAGAAGCTTGAGGAGTGTCAGGAGGAGAAGGATATGATGGAGCTTGAGCCGCACGACGAGGCCGTGTTCTTCTGACACGCAGCCTTTTAAGTATGCTGTATGAGATACCGCAGCATGATTTTAGGGGTATAAAGCACAAATTTCACCAGAGTTCAAAGAGGCAAGAAACCGATTGGCCCGCGCAAATCTATCATATAACGCCGAGGAGAGTTCAGCAGATACTGAAGGAACACAATAAGGCGGGAGAGATTCCTGTCGGAAGAGGAAAGAAACCCGTTCTCAAGAGTGTAGAGTACGGGAATTATTTCGCCAAAGTTTAAAGAGGGAAGAAACTGTACCTTGTGTGACCAAATTAACCAATAAAAAAATAAGATGGATTGTGCGGCATTGCGCTGAACCCGAGCAACAGCGAGGGGAAAACGCTTTC
>JAJSAE010000066.1 GCA_024281315.1 archaeon
AATGCACAGTGGTACAACCCACTGGACACGGGAGACCACTGGAAGACGCATGTTATCGGTAGAACACTGAACGACCTGAGCACCATAGACAACACAATGGCCGTGTGGCTTCATGTGACTAATGCCGGTGATGGCAACCTGACTGTTAGCGGAAATGCCCCTACGAGTACGACGATAACGCTGAACGCCGGCTGGAATCTTGTGAGCTATCCCGCATCAACATCGGTCATAATGGACTCTGCAGGTCTGCCGAGTTCGGTTACGAAGGTTGCCCAGTACAATGGAAGCGCAACATACCTTGTATCCGAGGTTGCGGACAGGACAACAAGTAGCTTTGTGCCCGGTAACGGATATTGGCTGTATACCACTGCAGATGCCACATGGACAGTGACATACTAAAAACACAAACAAAACCCCTTTATTTTTCCTTTATTTTTTGATAAGACTTCTTTTTTCTGATAAGTCGAAAGACAGCAAAAGTTTTAATAGATAGTGTGTATTATCTCTTCGGAACAGAGACAGATGCACAAGAAGTGATAGCATGGTGGATATAACAAAAGCAAAGGACCTGGTAAGAGAAATCGGCGAAGAGGATAGTATCAGCTCTGCTACTCTTGTTTCCAGAAGTGGCATGTATGTTGCAGGGGATGTCCCGGACGGGGCGCACACGGAAACCTTCGTGGCCATGGCCGCAATACTTTTGGGTTCAGCTGAGACTGCGGCGACCGAGATAAACGAGGGGCTTGACAGCATAACTGTAAATCTTAAGAATTCCAGAATATTCATACGAGGGGCCACGGAAAAGACGCTCCTTGTGGTTTGTGCGAATAAAGATATGGATGTTGATATGCTGGACGACATAGTCCGAAAGCATCTGAAGGGCTTTACGGACGAGTAAAGTCTATTGTTTATATCCTGTGGAATCCCCTTGCGCTCCAGTTTCTAAAACTGTGGCTGGCATAGATAAAGGTGTCTCTGATACCCCTGCTTTTTCCCTCCGCATCAGTCTTTTTTTCTTTGATATAACTGAGAAGCTCGTCTGTACTGTATGTTTCGGGAAAGATTGTTCTGGCCAATCCGACATATTCCAGAACATGTGCATCGCTGCCTCCTGTGAATCCTTTCTTCTGTGCGGCCGCCAGCATCCGTGCGAATTTGTTATCGGCAAGCGTGGATCTTGCGTTTTTCACTTCTATGCCATCGAACTTCTCTCTACCGGCCAAAAGGGGCCCGACTCCAGATATGACGCGGAATGGATGTGCGGCTACGGCGATTCCTCCGAGCCTGTGGATTGCTTCTATGGTTTCTCTGACCCCTTTTCTTATGGGTGGCATATCTTCAATCCCGTATGCAAGAACATGGCCCTGTTTCGTGGAGATCTCTATTCCCCGAATGAGAATAATCCCGTATTTTTCCGCAGCGGCAGGCGCTTCATCGTAGGCTTTCATGCTGTTGTGGTCCGTTATGGAAATTACATCCAGTCCAATTTTCTTTGCGTGCCTGATTATATCCTCTACTCTTTCTCTTCCGTCCGCCGAGTATATGGAATGCACATGCAGGTCTCCTTTTACCTTTCCCTTTTCCCTGCTTATTCTTATCTGACTCATCTTATTTTCGCTCCGATTGGAATGTCCTTTTCGGGTATGATAGGGATTGCGGTTCCTGTACTTAAAATTATTCCCGCCGGCCCCACCTCCCTTTTTCCGTCAACATAAACCGCAACTCTCTCTCCTGTTTCTATCTTATGGGGCGTGACCTCTATAATTTTACCACCGATGTCCACATGAGTCGCATCCACAACCTCTGCGATTCTTAATGCCATGGATGAAAATTGTTTATAATTTATTTTCTTTGCACCCTGCCGCATGCCGCTGTTTATAGGTGTGCCCGGCGGGAGTCTCTTGGTCGGTGTAAGGAAGGCCACTATCTCCTTTTCTTCATCTTTGTGGTCCGCCGCAAGAAGCATCCCCTCGGATTTAACCCCTCGCAGCTTTGCAGGCTCCAGATTGGAGAGGATAACCAGTGTTTTCCCCTTCAATTCCTCGGGGGAATAGAATGCCTTCAGCCCTGCCACAAGAGTTCTTGGCTCCTTTTCTCCAAGGTCCACTTTCATAATATACAGGCGGTCCGCATCGGGATGATTCTACACCGAAATTACATCTCCGCTCCTCAGATTGAGCCTTTCGAACTCCGGGAAACTCTCCTTTTCAATTCTCACTTTATGAAACAGCGGTTCGGTTTTTTTGAGTTTAAATCCCGTGCCGGGTACGACCATCGCTTCATCCCACCGTAAATCTCTCTCCCCTATGCCCGTCAGTATCTTTTTGGATGTGGAGGGAAGGAATGGGGCCAGCATAACGCCAAGGCCTTTTACAATGGCGATATTAACATTAAGAACCGTGCCGCATCTCCCCCTGTCCTCTTTTATGAGGGACCACGGAGCGGTTCTGGACATGTAGTTGTTTCCGAATCTGGCAAGCTCTATAATGTCCGCAATTGTGTCCTTGATTGAGGCTTTCTCCAGATTATTTTCCACCCTATCCAGAGTCTTTTTCAGCACCTGCAGAGCCTCTTCATCTTCTTCCGAAAGATTGCCTCGTGCGGGAATTTCCCCGAAATTATTGTAGGTGAATGTCAGAACCCTGTGGACATAGTTACCGAGGGCGTTCACCAGCTCCGTGTTGATTTTCCTCTCGAAATCCTCCCATGTGAAATCCGTATCCCTGTTCTCTGGCATGCTGGCCGCAAGGTAGTATCTGATCTGGTCCGGACTGAACTTCTTCAGGACCTCGCCTGCCTCAATGGATACTCCTCTGCTTTTGGAGAACTGCTCCCCGCCGTATCTCAGGTACTGGTTCGCCACCACATTGTCCGGAAGTTTCAGCCCTCCGTGAGCCATGAGCATGGCCGGCCAGAGAATCGTATGAAACGGAATGTTATCCTTGCCGAGGAAGTAGTAGTGCTCCGCATCCATTCCCTCGTCCCAGTATTCCTTCCAGAGTTTCGGGTCTCCCTTCATTTCGGAGTATGCAACGGAGGCCGACAGATATCCCATTACCGCCTCGAACCACACATACAGTCTCTTGTCCTCCCAGCCTTCCACCGGAACCTCTATTCCCCATTTTATGTCCCTTGTAACCGCTCTGTCGCGCAGGCCGGATTTCAGCCAGTTGTAGGTGAAATTTTTCACGCTCGACCGCCAGTACGGTCTCTCTTCCACATACTTAATCAGTTGTTCCTCCAGAGCACTCAATCTGAAGAACATGTGTTTTGTAGTTCTTGGTTCCGGGGTTGTACCGCATAGCTGGCACACCGGATTTTTGAGCTCCATGGGGTCGAGTATTTTTCCGCAGTTGTCGCACTGATCCCCTCTCGCTTCCTCGTATCCGCAGTGCGGGCATATCCCCTGAATATATCTGTCCGGCAGAAACTTTTTACAGTGCGGGCAGTAGAGTTGAACCGTTTCTTTCTCATAAATATAGCCGTTCTCCAGCAGTTTCAGGAAGAAATCCTGCACCTCCCTTTTATGTCCCTCCGTGCTGGTCTTAGTGAAGAGGTCGAATTCTATGCCAAGGTCTACCAGAGCCCTGCTGTTTATCTCATGGTACCTCTCCGCAATTACCGAGGGTTTCACCCCTTCTCTATCTGCGGTAACGGTAATGGGGGTGCCGTGCTGGTCCGAACCGGACACCATAAGGACCCTGTCTCCTTTCAATCTGTGAAATCTTGCGAATATATCCGCTCCGAGATAGCAGCCTGCAATGTGCCCCAGATGAATTGGGCCGTTGGCATAGGGCCATGCAACACCGATGAATATTTTCTTCATTTCAAGAACCTCCTGAGATGTGCGGCTCGTTGGCCGTTCCTTTCCAACGCAAAAGTTTTAAAATATATAAGGTTATTACTCGGCGATTGTAATGAAACATATCCAGAGAACCCTGGCGGTCCTCGTCCTTCTGGCGCTGACCATTCCCGTCCTGTTGCCTGCCATAAACGGTGCTATAGTGGAGAACCAGATACAGGCCAAGACGGACATAGAAATACTCGGAGGGACCC
This sequence comes from archaeon, assembly GCA_024281315.1. Taxonomy (GTDB): domain Archaea; phylum Thermoplasmatota; class Thermoplasmata; order JAJSAE01; family JAJSAE01; genus JAJSAE01. The sequence goes on from JAJSAE010000066.1 coordinate 4,057, forward strand.
AGTTACACGGCGGCGGCCACATAACATGGGCAATCACGGGCAGCGAGGCCGACACGCTTCGTCAGAAAGTACTGGATAACTTCGATTTTAATCATGACGGGAGGCTTCAGAGTTACGAGGTGCGCTCACCCAGCGGAAACGGCTATCTTAATGCCGTAGAGAGGTATGTCGAGACCGAGAGCATTCAGGATGTTCAGAGCGGTGAACAGTTGAAACCATACTGGGGCGTAAACATAGGGGGCTCCGCCCCGCTTCATGTCAACAATCAGGACCTTACGGTGGATGTACAGGGTCTTATAGGAACTACATACAATACGACGGGTCAGAATATTTATATCTATTATTATTACGACTGCACCACTAACCTGGGGAAGACCATCATGCAGATGGACGACGACAGGATGGTGCAAGCGCTCTACTATCCATTCGATGAAACCTATCACGGAACCACAACTATTTCCAACACTGTTTATATGGTGGGGCTGTCGAGTTATTCCTCTCCGTCCTCTCCCGATAAGTTCGTTATGCTCAGGAACCCTTCCGGTGAGATTATCTGGTACAGCCAGACATACGATGCAAGCAAGTCTCATGCCACCATCACATTCTCGGACTTTAACTTTCTGGAGAACGCACAGATACTCTTCGTAATAGTCCTCATCGGTGCATATGTCTCCGTATCGATGCCCAACCGTGCCTATTTTGAGTACAGAAAGAAGTTTCCCAGAAAAATGCGTTCCAGAGCCAAGAAGATACGATGGCTGCATATTCTGTCCAAGGTGTTCGTCCTTCTGCTCCTGCTCTTCTATTTCGTCCCCACCATGGGCCCCATATTCTTCAGCGGTATTATGATATGGATAATTTCCATCTCCTTTGCCGTTGTTTCAACCGTACTTTCTCGCATGGCATACGCCAAGGCAGAGGTTCCCGATGCTCCCGCACCTCGTTATACGGCCAAGCCACAGGTGCGCTCGGTACCGCCTCCCCCGGCAGACCATGTGCCCGCAACCAGGCCCGTGCAGAGGGCTCCCGTGCAGAGAGCAAAACCAAAACCAAAGCCGAAAAAGGAGACTCCGAGAAAGTCCGCCTCTCGCCCGCTGTCGAAGCCGGATGCCCCCGCTCCTGCGGCTGCTGCGGCAATACCGGATGAAAAGGCCTGTGGTATCTGCCTAAGGCCTATAACAAAAGGAATGGATTCCGTTACCTGTCAGTCGTGTGGAAGGGAGTATCATCTTACCTGTGCAAAGAAGGAGGTCCACTGCCCTTCCTGCAATCAAAAGATAATAGCACCGAAGAAGGTATCTATGCAGTGTTTCAGCTGCGGCGAGATATTCGAGATCGAGGAGGGTGAGGACCTTCTGTTTGTAAACTGTCCCGCATGCGGAGTGGTTCAGAAGAAGCTGGAGACTGGACTCAATTACCTCATACTCGGCACGAATCCGAGAGTTGCATTCTCCATGTTAAAGACGCTTGTGAGCCTTGGCGCTCAGGGCCTTGCTCTTTCCACCACATTTCCCAGCAAACTGAAGAAGGCATACGGCCTGAATAATGTGGAGATAAGGTGGTTTACCGACACTACATCGGAGGAAGGAACAATAGACCCGAAGAGGCTGGAATTCGAGGCTACCAGAACCATAAGCAACTTCATAAAGGAGATGGAGAGTGCGGTGATACTGATTGACGGCCTCGAGTATCTGGTGGTGGAGAACGGCTTTGACAATGTTCTCAGATTCATAAAGAAGATAAACGACATATCGTCGGTAAACGGGGCCACCCTGATAATGAGCGTTAACCCGAAGTCCATGAGTCAGGACGAACTGACTGTTCTCATGAAGGACTTCGACATAATAGAGGATTTGACAAAGGACAAGAAGCACACCACATAGGCAAAACCTTTTACTTCTCCCCTCCTTTCTTTTCGTATGGTCTCACCCATCTGTGTCATCTGTAAGGGGAGCAAGCACCTCTGCGGAGAACCCACATGCGAACTTCTGGATTCCATACGGGCCAGAACGCCGAAGATTGATATAACAAGCAGGGAGATAATCGGTTCCTCTCCTCCTTCCGTGTTCGTCGGCAGATACGGCTATCCCAAGGTAAAGGTTGGCCCCATGCTCCCTCCCACCATTGTTCCTCTGGCCGGCCGCCTTGATTCTCCTGCCCAGTGGTATGGATGGGAAATAGAGGATGTCATCGGCCTCCGTGCGTCCCTTTTCAGGACAGGCGGCGAAATCAGAGTGCAGGAGGCCTCGAACCCGGGGCGGGTGCTGGAATCATATCAATTGGTGGCAATGGCAGACCGGCCGGTGGATACCGAGGTTCTGCTGAAAAAGCCTATTGTTTCGAGGCAGCCGGAACTGAGTTTCGACATGGCTCCGATGGGGCCTTTCGGTGAGGCGGAAAGAACCAAGCTTACGGAGAATGTCCATGTTCCGAGAAGGGTGGATTACATCGCTTCCGATACGGACCTGAAAAGCGTTGACGGTGCTGTCGACCTCTATGATAACAGAATAAGCCCTTATCAGATTCAAAAACTCCTCTCGATGGGACTTCTCGGACAGGGCAAAAAGAGGAGAATGGTTCCTACGAGATGGTCCATAACCGCTACTGACGATATTCTGGGCAAGGCCATCATTTCCGAGATAAAAGGATACGGGACCGTGGACGACTATTCTGTTTACACGGGCGATTTTGCCGGCAATTACTTCCATATACTTCTGGTTCCAAGGCCGTGGAGTTACGAGATGATGGAGACATGGCTGAAGGGGGCGTTCTGGGCCTCAGAGAATACCATCCTTCGGGATTCCGAGGGATATAGGGGACGAAAGGACTACGCATCCAATATCACGGGCGGATACTACGCGGCCCGGCTCCCCGTTTTGGAACATCTGAAAGAGATGCGCAGGCAGGCAACGGTCATGGTTTACAGGGAGATTACCGAGGAGTACTGGGCCCCGCTAGGCGTGTGGGTTATAAGGGAAACCGTAAGGGAGGTCATGAAGTCCCCGCCGAAAAGATTTGATACGCTTCAAAAGGCCATAGATTTTATAACATCCCGGGCGAGGGTGAAGAACTGGTTGAACTCAAGTGAACTTCTGAGGGAATTGGCCACCCAGAGAACGCTGTTTGATTTTTGACTTCGGGATTCAATCCCTCCATGTTATGTCCACCGCATCCGTCCGGAACCTCTGGTCTATTGCGGTATCTTCCAGCTTCATCCGTGTCCCCGAGTTGTACATGAGCCAGCCGGTCCATGCAATCATGGTCCCGTTGTCCACGCAGAGGTCTCCCGGCGGAGCAAAGAATTTCGCCCCCCTCTCGTCGGCCATTATTTTTACCATTTCTCTCAGTCTTCTGTTCCTCGCAACACCGCCTCCGAGAAGGACCTCTTCCTTTCCAAGATGGGCCATAGCTCTCTCGGTTACTTCGGTCAGCATGGCAAAGGCCGTTTCCTGAATGGAGTAGGCCACATCTTCAAGTTGTTTCCCCTTCCGCTTATGCTCGTTCAGCGCTGCGGTCAGGAGGCCCGAAAAGGCAACATCCATCCCCTTTACCGAGTACGGCAGTTCTATCAGGTCTCCGCCGGATTTCAGTGCGAGTTTCTCCAGAACCGGGCCTGCCGGAAAGGGAAGGCCGACTTCTCTGCCGAACTTGTCCAGCATGTTTCCTATTCCTATGTCCAGTGTCTCCCCGAATACCCTGTACCTTCCCTCGTTAAACGCAATAACCTGAGTGTTTCCCCCCGACGCGTAAAGAAGAACAGGGTCCTCCGCATCCGTGACAAGGCGGCCGATTTCCAGATGCGCTATGCAGTGATTCACACCTATGATGGGGATTTCGAGGCTTACGGAGACTGCTCTGGCCGCTGTTGCTGCGGTTCTCAGGCACGGCCCCAGTCCCGGTCCCTGCGAGAATGTCACGAGCGATATCTCTTCCGGCTCCACGCCGGCCGCCTTCATGGTCTCTTTTAGCATTCCCGGTGCTTTTTCCGCATGGTGATTCGCCGCTTCTCTCGGGTGTATTCCTCCCTTTTCCGGTTTTATCATCTCTCTTCGATTGGCCAGAATTTCCCCGTTCCCGGTAATAAGCCCTATGCCGAGGGTGTGGGCCGTTCCTTCGATTCCGAGGATTATCTCTTATTGGTCGACCATGGTTGGGGATTGCAGATGCGGATAAAAGGCTTTCCTGTGTTTTTGATTTTTATTCAGGTATATGGCGCAGTAGTATAATCAGAGAAAGCGTGGCTTATAGTCCCTTTGTTGAGTTCCTTCAGTCGCCGAATCGCTTCCAGCCTCTCTTTTCCCTCTATTTTTGCCCGACTCAGAGTATCCTCCAGAATTTCCGTACTTCTCTTCATAGCCCTTTTATTCACCGGAAACGGCACTCCGTCCTTACCTCCCACGGCGAAGGAATATTTCACAGGGTCCTTCCACGAGGCCTTTTCTCCGTATATCAGTTCGGAGACCAGAGCGAGTGCCCTCACGGTTGCTGGGCCTATTCCCTTTATACCGATGAGTTCGTCGTAATCACTGGGCTGGATTTCGTATGCCTCCCTTACTGCTGGCCAGTTGATTGTTAAGGGCATGGTGAGATTCGGCAAGGGCTTCTTTTCTTCTCCGAAGTTAAACAGTGTTTTTTGGGGGGAAAACGAGGCGATCTCTCTCTGCAGATGCTCCGCTCCGTCTTTAATGAGGTCTATGCTTGTTCTCCTCACATCTCCGCTATCTTTGGCTGTCATATTCAGGACATTTATTTCCCTCTGGCCGGCTATTCTAGTATTCGGCTCCTCGCTGAATTTCCTTACATCTCTGCCAAGCCAGTGGTACCTCCTTGCATATCCTTTCCTATCATTCAGCCCCTGCTGTATGACTGCCCAGTTCCCTTTGGCATCCAGAACGATGGTGTGATGATATAGTTTATAACCGTCCTGAACCGCAGCGTTGTCCACCTTTGCCGCCATTCTACTGCTATTTATTATCTTCTCTGTCATCTTGTCCGAGTAGTTCATCTCCCTGCCGAGTTCTTCTATCTCCGCCGGCGTTTTTACGGATGCCTTTCCCTTCCCTCCGGCAATTTTAACCCCGGTATCTCGGCTGTTAAGGGCTTCTTTCAGAGCCCCCATACTAACAGTAGTAGTGCCTGATGAGTGCCAGTCGAATCCGATGGCGCAGGAGAGTGATTGGAACCAGTAAGGGTCTGCCAGCCGCTCCAGAAGTTTTTCTGTTCCGTACTCTTCAACCACTATGTCGGCAATGGCCCCGGACATCCGTATCATCCTGCGGAACAGCCATCTCGGTGCTTTCCCTCCGTGCAGCGGCAGATTTGCACTGCCGGTTTTATACATGCATCTCCATCTGGTGCGATAAATATATGCTTTTACGGGTGGTGAGTGAAACTACTCGTAGTCTTCCTTCTCTAGGACATGTTTTTGCTCTTTTGTGCTCTGTTGCATAACTCCATTCTGAGTTAGAGACTGCGCTTATTCACCTTCCCTATTTCTACCCCATCGTTTTTTTAACCGTGTGAAACCTCTTGTTTTTCACA
>JAJSAE010000067.1 GCA_024281315.1 archaeon
CACTCTTCTTCCATCAACCGCAATGCAGCCGGGAGAAACCAACAGCAGCTCAATCATCTACTACTACAATTACACTCTCGACGCCAGTGCCGGCTCGGGAGAATACGGAATCGATGTAACCGCAACCGAATCAAACGGAGTCGTTGATACCGGGAGCGCCGCCTTTACAGTCACAGGATATGCGGGAGTCATTCTGGGGCCAGACTCTTTTGTGGCTACTATCCCGGATAACATGGTCTCCCACAATATTACCCTTGAAAACATAGGAGAGAACACCGACACATATGAATTGACCACAGGCGAGTCATCCATGAACTGGAAAATAGAGTTATGGTATGACGGGGGCCTCATTGCCAATGATACCGATGGAAACGGGATATGGGACTGGGTGAATCCGGCCTTTGACACAGACTCGGATGGAGTCCCAGAACTCTCTCTCGCACCGCTTCAAAGCGAAAATCTGACCATGAAGAAATATGTTCCCCCATCATCGGAAGGACTCACCGATATAACGGATATAACCACAACATCGGAGACTAACTCTTCAATCTACGACTCCGCAAGACTCACCACAGATATTCCCCTGCCATCCCCCACCAAGAGCCTCCACCTTCATGCAGGAGACGGTATGGACACCTTTGTCGGAACCGCCGCCACAAACATAGTAATCGGCAACGGAGCTACACACACATGGATACAAACAGATGCATTTCAAAAAGATTTCAACATAACCGCTTCGGTCACGGCCTACTTATATATCTCCCCCACAGCGGCAACCGGGCTCTGGGGCCAGGGGGCGCCCGATGTTACGGCGGACCTCTATTACGACGGCGGAACAATCGGCTCGGCTACCATAAGCGACCTCACAGAGGAGAGGCTGTACCAAATAAGTATTCCGGTTGCGGGAACAGTGACCATACCGACAGGCGACAGAATAGGACTGAATGTATCCGTATCCAGTGCGGCGGCCGGATGGGGGGGAAGCGACGGCTACATAGAGGTTTACTACGATTCCCCGGACTATGATTCCCGCGTGGTTATGCCTACAGACACCTATGTTAATGTGGAGAGTGTAAAAACATTCAATTATTCCTCGGAAACCGATGTTTTTCAGGCAGGAGAGACCGTATATATCAACTCAAGCGTTTCGGACCCGTTTGGCTACGAGGACATATTCGGGGCAAACATAACAGTTATAGACCCGAACAACAATATTCTGGTGCCGGACACTGCCATGCTATTCGAAAACGGGAGCCGGGCCGTAGCAAACTTCTCCTATTCCTTTATTCTGGGTAATGACAGCACACCCGGAACCTACACTGTCTATATTACGGGAATCGAATCGAACGGAGTTACAGACACAAGAGAAGGACAGTTTATAATCCCTGCGGAAAGATCAGTCTCGGTATATCCCGACCAGACAAAGGAGGCGGGGCCCGGAGATACGGTTTCCTTCCCGTTTACAATACGAAACACAGGCAATACAAATGACACCTACGAGCTCACCGTATCCGCATCCACACAGAGCTGGAGAACGGAACTGTGGAATGGAACGACGGAAGTGGCCTATGACTCAAATGGTGATGGAATATGGGACTGGACCTCTTCATCCTATGATGCCGACGGAAACGGTATCCCGGAGATATTTATCGCTTCACTGGACAGCAGAGAACTAACAACTAAAAAAATCGTGCCTGACGATGCGGGAAGCGTGAGCGACACAACAAAACTTATTGCCACATCCACTGCTGACTTCACCATATCCGACAGCGGAAGAGCGACAGTAAATTGTCCTCTTGCCTACCCCACAAAAACGCTACATCTCCATTCGGACGACACATTGACCACTTTTCAAGGAACTAGTACGACGACACTGCGCATTTCGAACGGAGAAACACATACATGGACACAGAGCCCCGACTTCGCCATGGACTTCAACATAAGCTCTTACCTGCCCGTTTATCTTTATATTACCCCTACTGCCGCCACGGGCCGGAGCAGTGAGGGAGATCCGGATGTAACCGTGGAGGTCTCTTACAGCGGCAATGTTATCGGAAGTGAGACGGCGAGCGATATAACCACTTCCGGCCTTCACATTTTCACCATAACACCGCAAAGCGCGCCACTGACCATCCCGACAGGAGATGCAATCTCCATAAGCGTTACGGTATCCAGTGCGGCGGCAGGCCGGTGGGGCAGCGACGGCTACATAGACCTTTACTACGATTCCGCAGACTATGATTCAAGAATGGAGACTTCCACCGATACAGTGGTCAAAGTGGAGAGTATAGAAACATACAACGGAACCACGGGAACTTCATCCTTCGTATCGGGTGATACCGTGAGTGTTTTATCAAGGATTTCCGACCCTCTCGGCGCACAGGACATCTCCGGCGCGGAAATCTACATCATCGACCCATCAGGAAGCGTCGTTGCGAACTGGGAGAACATGAGCCTTGATTCCACTGACAGTGCAACCCCTCCTGCATGGAACGATTACTCCTATGATTATTCTCTGCCGGCCGATGCACCCGTGGGTACATACCAGATTAGGGTTAAGGGGATAGAGAGTAACGGCGTGGTTGCCTATCTTAACGGAGAGTTCTTCATCCCTGCAAACATGACAGTAGAGCCGGACAATAACGGGACCGCGGCTCCCGGCCAGACCATCTCATACGCCCACTGGGTGAACAATACCGGAAAAGGTGCGGATGTATATCGCTTCCGCCTCACCTCGTCCAACGGCTTTAATGTCAGCCTGAAAGCGGCTAACGGGGATGTTATGGGCTATGATTCCGACGGAGACGGAGTGTGGGACTATGTCAATCCTACCTATGATACGGATGGAGACGGGATACCCGATACCGGTCTCATGATGCCGGGGGCCAGCCTGTCGGTGACCGTGGAGATACAAATACCGGCCGGCACCAACGCCACCGTGGAAACAACTGTTATTACTGCGGAATCCATGCATATATCACTTAGCGACTCGGCCACGGACACCACCATGATACCGGAATTTTCCGATGTTATCATACCTCTCGGATTCGTGATACTTCTTTTTGTGGTGAGGAGGAGAAAAGCGAGGGGAAAGTCGGGTTCATAGATTTCCGCATGCCGTAAGAGAGAAAAAATCCGTGGAAAATGACCGTCTCAATATCCTATGGTATTCCCTGCTTCATCATCTCAATAACCCTATCCGTAAACTCCATCGTATTCTCTCGCCCTCCCATATCCTTCGTTCCGTGCCCTTCCGCAATAGCGCTTCTAATCGCTGTCTCTAACAAATTCCCCTCTTTCTTTCTGCCAATGTAATCAAGCAGCATGGCCGTGGATAGAAGCACGGCCGTGGGATTTGCGATACCCTTTCCCGCAATATCTGGAGCTGAGCCGTGGACCGGTTCGAAGAGCGCTTTTTTCTCCCCTATGTTTGCCGAGGGGGCAAGACCAAGCCCCCCCCCCACAGCCGCAGCAACATCCGAGACTATGTCGCCGTACATATTCAGCGTTAGAATGACATCGAATTTTTCCGGATACCTCACAATATCATGGGCCAGCGCATCTATATACATGTCCGAGAGTTCAAGACCACTTCCTTCGGCAATTTCGTAGAACATCTCCCTGAATGCGGCATCGCTCTTTCTCAATACATTAGCCTTGTGGCCCAGCACTATTTCTTTTCTGTTGTTTATTTTTGCGTAATTCAGGGCAAACCGGATGATTCTCTCTATACCCCTGTCGCTCAGGATTCTTTCGGTAACAAATCTCCGGTCCCCCTTCTTCCCTTCCACATGTTCAATTCCGGAATAAAGCCCCTCAGTATTCTCCCTGATTATTACCGCATTAATCTCGGGGCCATCCGGCAGAATCCTTTTTATAGGCCTCACATTGGCATACATTTGAAATTCTTTCCTTATGAACAGAAGAGGTGAGCGGTAGTTTTCGGTATCTTTGGGAGGTGATGTTATGGCCCCGAACAGAACCGCATCCGCCTGCTTAATACATTCAAGGGTTTCGTCCGGAAGGAAAAAGCCCGTCTCTTCGTATGCGCGGAGCCCCATTTCACACTGAAAAACAGGAATATCCGGTACTACAATGCCCAAAACCCGGACTGCCTGCGGGATCAGTTCCCTGCCTATACCATCTCCCGGAATCGCACAGATACGCTTCATTTCCTCACTTGGATGCCTTTCGAGCGCCGCTCTTTTTCGCAGACGAGGGCTTTGAGCCGCTGGCTTTCTTGTTCTTCTCTGAGAGTTTCTTCAGATATTCCTCTATTGTCTCCACTCTTTTTCCGAGATTATAGACCCGCCTATTCATGCGAAATACCGTGTTCTTTATCTGATCCGGAACCTCCATGTCCTCTTTCTTGAACTCGTCTATTTCTCCCTCTACAGCCTCCATACGCTCTTTTATCTCGGCAATTTGTCGTTCAAGGTCGCGTTCGCTCCTTCCGTCTTTATTCACGGCTTCTATCTTCTCGTCAAGGTCGTTAATCTGATCTCGGATTCTGGGCAGGAGTTTTCCCACTCGCGTGAGCCGGTCCTCCATATCCCTTATGCGGGTCTCCATCTCTTCAAAATCCCCTCCGCCGTTCTCGGGAAGTGTTATGGACGAAATATCCTCTCGTATCTTATCAAGGACATCGAGGCCGGAGACTTCAACCTTAATCTCCGAGGGCCGTGCTCTGAAAGAACGAAGGCGCAGAAGTTCGAAACTCCGGTCATCCTGCTCGGTAAGTCCTTCGATGGCCTTTTCAATCTCATCCACAATCTCCTGCTGGAACGCCCCCTCCTCGTCAAGCCACGGGTTGAGTTTCATGAGTTCCTCTATTTTTTCTCTGAGAATGTCGAGCCGTGCCGTTGCCCCCTCTATGCCGCCTTCAATAAATCGGAGGTCGTTCTCCGCATCCTTTATGCCCCTCTCTCTTGTCGTCTCCCCACTCAGCTCTTCGAAGGGAAAGAAGCCCATAAACTTCTGGCTCTCCATGATATCCTCTTCAACATCGTCAAAATCGGCCTCAACACCTCTTATGCGCCCTTTGTCAGAGGGAACAAAAATGATGCCTATCGTTTCGTTGGGGAACCGATACACCGTGATGTTATATGGATAATTCTCATAGAACGGCGGCTCCTTCAGACCTTTCTCTGCCGATACGCGGTGCCTGTATTCCTCCAGATATGTCTTTACAAAGGCCTTCGCTTCCTTCACTCGCTCGCTCTGTGTCATGCATGAGGAGATGTGTCGTATATCTAAATAGGTTTCGCTCCATAAGAATACATGAATTGCAGAAGCCGCTACCTGCGCAAAGCATAAAATATCCCCCTCCTTACAGGCCTCGGTGACATTATGAAGGTACTTTCCATAGGCGGAGGAGCGAGAGAACATGCGGTCGTCAGGGCCTTTCACAGGGCCGGTGCGGAGGTATACTCCGTTATGAAGAACAGAAACCCCGGTATAGCGGAACTATCCAGAGAGGTATGCCTATGCACGGAAACTGATATCAAGACGGTGCTTGAATTTGCGGCAAGAATAACACCTGACCTTGCATTTATCGGCCCGGAAGGGCCTCTGGCAGCAGGCCTTAGTGATGCTCTGGATGAGAAAGGAATACCGGTGGCCTCACCTTCACAGGCAGCGGCAAGAATCGAGACTAGTAAGGAATTCGCACGGGAGTTAATGAAAAAATATGGCATCCCCGGCAGGGTGGATTTCCGTGTATTTCACTTCCGGGAGGGTATAAAAGATTACCTTGAGTCCCTGAAATACGAGTATGTTATCAAACCAATCGGCCTCACAGGGGGAAAGGGGGTGAAGGTTATGGGCGACCACTTCTCGAACACGGATGAGGCCATGACATACATAACGGAAATTTTCGCATCCAACATAGGCGGAGGCGCAGGTGTGATTATTGAGGAGAAACTTGTGGGCGAGGAGTTCACAATTCAGGTATTTACGGACGGAGAGAGAGTAATGCCCACACCGGCGGTTCAGGACAACAAAAGGGCGTATGACGGAGACAAAGGCCCGAACACAGGGGGTATGGGCTCCTATTCCCAAGCCGACGGCCTTCTTCCTTTCCTCAAAAAGGAGGATTACGATGCGGCCGTGGATATCATAAGAAAGACGGTGAAAGCCCTTAAAAATGAGGGAAGCACGTACAAAGGAGTTCTATACGGCCAGTTCATTCTAACACGGGAAGGGGCGAAGGTCATAGAGTATAATGCGAGGTTCGGGGACCCGGAAGCCATGAATGTCCTTTCGGTCCTTAAAACCAGCATGGCGGAGATTGCGGAAGGTATCGTAAATGGCAGTATGTCGGAGAAAGGAGAGTTTGAGCCTGTGGCAACGGTATGCAAGTATGTCGTTCCCGAAGGATACGGTATCCGGTCGCTGGCGGGGGAGCCGCTTCTAATTAACGAAAAGGAGATAGAAAAGACAGGGGCGGAGATATTCTATGCCTCGGTGAATGTTGATATCTCGGATTCGGGGAGTACGGCCAGAAAGGTGTATACGACATCTTCAAGGTCTCTCGGAATTCTTGCGAAGAGTAGTAAAAAAGGAAACGAAGGGATATATGAGGCGGAGAGAATTGTTGAGAATGCCATAAAGAACATAAGCGGAAGGTTCTTTTCGAGGCACGACATCGGAACTAAAGATTACATACAGAATAAAATAAAAAGAATGAAATAGATAGGGGCTAATCGGATCTCCTGAGGTCTTCCGCCCGCTCTTTGAGTCTCTCCACCTGTGCACCCATGCCCAGGCCCATCATCTCTTCCACCGCTCCGGAAATAAGTTCTTCCCCTCTACCGTCATTCAACATAAGAAGACTCAGTCCGTATTCTCCTTCCAGAATGGCCTCTGTCTGGGGCATCTTCAGGCCTGAAAGAAGAGAGAGCGCTTTCTCGAATGATTTGACCGCCTCTTCCTTATTTCCCTGCAATGCATGCATCTTTCCGCGGTACTTCCAGACGGATGAAAGCCCTCTCTTGTCCCCTATGAAGGAGAGCGTTTCCTCGGCTTGATCCAGCAGAACCGCCGCACCTCCCACCATTCCCTGTTCTATGTAAACCTCGGATATATTGAATATGGCCCATGCGGATTCTCTGACCGCACCCATTCTCCTCCATATATCAAAGGCTCTCTGAAAATACTCCTCTGCCATCTGTGGGCGCCCCGAATCGTGATAAACAGCCGCTATATTGTGATAGGAACGGGCCATCATGTAGGCATTTTGCAGTTCCGTTGCAATATTCAGCGAAAGGCGGAAGAACTCCTCGGCACGCGAAAAATCTCCTCTCTCGGAGTGAATGGTGGCGATATATTGAAAGGCCTCCATCATGCTGTTCATATCTCCCTCGCTGACAAAGCCTCTGAGACAGCGATTAAGATAGCGAAGAGCATCGGCGTACATGCCGGAGCGCAGAAAAACCTTGCCAAAAAGGAGCTCGAATCTGGAAAGGGTAATCGCATCGCCCCGAGATATGTATTCCAATCCTTTATTGAGATACTGCAGAGACTCGTCGGTATTTCCCTGTAAGTAAAGTATATCGGCCATGTGGTAGAAAGCCATTGGCGAAGGAGTGGAATCTGAAAGTTCTATTTCTCTGGAATATAAAGCCAGTGCATTGTCATACTGCCCTTTCAAAGAATATATTCTCGCCTTCATATCAATGAACCGCCGCTCTATATGCGCAGGAATGGTAGTCTCATCCTTTTCCGGGAATTTCTCCATGAGTTCGAGAAGTTGTCCGGAGAAACCGTCATTAATAAGACGCGGACCAAATCGTGCAATCGTGTGAGCCGCATGATAGTGGTCCTCAGCCATCATCTGATGATATATTGCTTCCAGGATCTTCGGAGAGTCCGGAACGGGTTGAGAAAGAAAGAAGGAAGCCGCAGCGGAGTGAAGGCGTTTTTTCATATCCCCTCCCATTCTGGAAAGAATAAAAGATCTTATCAGTTGATGCGTTCTATACCTGCCGTCAATAACCGTAAGCAGACCTCTGACTATAAGATTATTAATCTGCTCCATTTGCCTCATATTAAGGTGAAGTGCGGAGGGAATCGCTCCGTTTCTGAATATCGCAATCCTGAACAGAAGTTCCCGTTCTCCGCTATCAAGAGTGGACATCAACTCCTTTCTTATGAATTGCTCCACATTCTCTCCGCTGGGCGTATCGGGAGAGGGGGAAAATAGTTCGAGAGCTAGGGGGTGACCGCCGCTTTTTTCAATTATGTCCGGCCAGAACTCTTTGCTTATGTTTCGCTCTTTTAGAATCTCACCGGCCGCAACGGAATCGAGTCCGCTCAATTTCATCTCCCGCACCATCTTTCTGTCCGCACCGGGGGGAGTAATGTCCTCCAAAGCCTTCCGTGAAAGGAATATCAGGTGCAGAAGGTCGGCCTCGCCGATGAGCATGGAGATCAGCCGAAGCAGGTTCCGAACATCCCCGCTGGCATTCTGCAGGTCGTCAAAGACCATGACGGTCGAACCCAGTTTTTTCAAAGAATCCCGGATTATGAGAGAGACCTCCGTAAGAGAGGGTGTTTTTTCACGCTTCAGGTAACTGGACAGCATACTCGCCCCCCCTTCGGAAAAGAACTGGGAGAGCAAAAGAAGAATGGTATTGGCATCATCCCATTCCGTTATCTCGTGCCAGAAGATGTTGTTCTCCTGTTTGATATCCCCGATGGCCGTGGAGACGAGACTGCTCTTTCCAATCCCTGCAATGCCCTGAATAAGAAAAAGTCTGACATCCCCGCGAAGGCCTTCCCTTAACTCCCGCAACTCCTCCTCTCTCCCGAAGAAGTGGTGAGGTTTATAAGCAAGGTCGGAGAAATCAACAAGTCCTTTGGTCCCGATGACCAGCCTGCCGTTTCGTATGTTCTTCAATATTGTGAAAAAGGAAAGGCTATCGCCAAGCACAGAGGGGATATCGGAAATGAACAGCTTTTTCTCTCCGTCTTCCATGATCACGACGACCTCCTCGTCCATAAGCGAGGTAAAGATTGCTCTGGCTGCGACCGCTCCTTTCTGTGTCAGTGTGTATGTCTTTCTGCGCCTCGAAGAACCCTGAACATAACGGGTGGAGGTAGATATATATCCCTTTTCCTCCAGTCTGCTTGCAATTCTCGGTATGTGACTTCTCTGAAGGCCAGTGGCATCCGAAATCCCCTGCTGTGTGATGGCAAAAGGAGCCCTGTCTTCTCCCATTATATCAACGAAACTCAGGAGATGAAGAAGCACCTTCTCGTCCGAAGTCAGTAATTCCCTTTCCTTACGGGGTGGCATAGTAGCGCAATATCTTCTGAATATTTAATGGTTATCAGCCCAGGATTGGAAATTGATACCGGAAACTCACGACTATTTTATGAAAGAGGAGAGGATGTAGAAATTCTTATATAGTAAAAAAGCAGTTAGAGGTTGCGGATGCAGACGGGATGCGATGCGAATGTTCATCAAAAAAAAGATGCCGGAGGATGATGTAAGCAGATTTCTCATGGCTCAGGGAGTTTATTCGGTTTCGAAGCCGGTAAGGGACACAGAGAAAGAGAAGCTTCATTTTGAGATACCCTCCACCGGCGGAAGTTTCTGGAAAGGGATGCGCTATTCCTTTATGCTGGCGCTGGCACTCTGGTGGTTCCCCACATTCGGCCTCATGATTGCCGGCTACGCAGGGGGGAAAAAGACAGGAAGACCCTGGTTAGGGGTTCTGAGCGCTGCCATACCGATCGGTCTGATATTTACCGGAATCTGGTATCTTCAGATTCATCAGACGGAAATTTCGACAAGCATCTCCGCATACATGTCCACCTTTATCTCGGCCCCTGTTATAGGACCATATGCATCGTTTATTTACCAGTACACAGCTACTCTTCAAAACATGCTCATAGCCTCTGGCAATTTCCAGATGGACACTTTTCTTCTCTGCATGGCCATGGCGTATATCGGCGGCTCGGGAAAGAGCATAAGCATATCTGCTGCGGAGCAGGGCGGAAGCGTTCTGGGCATACAGGGAGTGCCTGCAGCGGCGCCGGGCGTTCAGATAATCATGCCCGCATCACAGAACATGCCGGCACATAAGGAGGAGAGGGAAGAGGAAACTCTGGATAATATGGAGAAAATATCGCCGGCGGACGATAGGCTCTGACCATCTTTAAAAAAACTGTTATAGTATCTCCTGCTCTGTTGCATAACTCCATTCTGAGTTAGAGACTGCGCTTATTCACCTTCCCTATTTCTACCCCATCGTTTTTTTAACCGTGTGAAACCTCTTGTTTTTCACAGTTTTAGCATCATATTGTATATCAGAAACTTCC
>JAJSAE010000068.1 GCA_024281315.1 archaeon
TCTTATATACTTCTTCTCTATATCCATCTCGGCCATGGTGCATCCCTTCCATGGTTTTTGTGATTTGACAACTATGAATATGCACCATGGCTTTATAAAAGTATTTATGCAACAGAGCAAGGAAATAGCAAGTTTAATATACTGGAAGAGCTCTTAGCATATCCGGTGATAATATGCTGTTTGTTGCAACCCTCGAATCCCTCCCCGGAAAGTACGAAGCCGCCGTAAGAAAGTTTAAGAGACCTGTTGTACCTGAAAGCGTGAAGATAGACCATTTTCTAGGGCTGTTCGGAAAGCCGGACTGTATCGTTGTTTTTGAGGCTCCGGATGAGAAATCCGCTGCTGACTTTACAATGCAGTTTGCCGATGTGGCTGAGGTTACCACCTCATTAGCCCTTGATATAAATGATTTCAAGTGGACACACTGAGGGGGTCCTAATGCCCGATGCCCTTAAAAAAGTGGAGCGGAGATACGACAGATGGAGCAGATTCTACGACCTTGTGGACTCGGCCCCGCTCCTCTCCGGACGGCAAAGAGAGTGGAAAAGGCTGGCGGTAGAGGACCTCAATATGAGTGATGGACACAGGGTTCTGGACATAGGAACCGGGAGCGGGGAGATTCTGCCGATAATTGCCGAGAAAGCCCCGGATGCCGAGATTGTGGGAGTCGACATATCGAAGGGAATGCTGGAAGTGGCCTCGGAGAGAACCAGAAACTACGAAAACATAAAACTGATGAGAGAGAATGTTTCCTCCCTTTCCTTCCCTGATAATTACTTCGATTCGGCCATCGCATCCTTCGCAATGACAACATTCCCCGACCCGCTAGCGGCCTTGAAAGAGGCGGTACGGGTGGTGAGACCGGGCGGAAGAATAGTCGTACTGGATACCGGAAAACCTGAGAAGGGAGCGGCAAGGATAACGCACAGGATGATGACCCCCGTGGCCAGGGTGTTCGGCAGGACGCACATAGACAGGGATATTATGGAGCTCGCCGCACAGGTGGAAGGGATAAAAAGGCTGAAGGAAAGGAGGCACTACGGGGGAATGGTTTACTGTGCGGTGTGGGAGAGGGAATAGGTTTTAATCTATTGTCATGACCGAGAGGCCGAAACCTACGCCAGTAATAGTTATGGAATCTCCATGAGAAACAGCCGCCGCTGTTATTTTCAGTATCATACCGCTCTCATAACTCGTGTCATTGTTCGGCAGGCCGTGCCACTCACCGTTTGTATAATTTGCAATGAGTGTTCCCGTCGAAGAATAGAGCGTGGCATTTGCTTTCGCAGGGATTCCATCGTGTGTGATAGACAAAATAGACCCATAGATTCTCGCACCATCCGGAGCAAGCGAGATGAGAACGGTTACGGTACTGTTACTCTTTGCCTGCTGGTTCAGCCCCAACGGCACATCCGGTGCGGGACCACTACTTATCATTCCCATAACCATTACATACAAAACAGCCGCTAGAACAACTGTTACCGCCACCATAAGAATGGTTGCTATGACAGGGGAAACCCCCTCTTCATTTCTCCTTATGCCTTTCATCTGCCCTTCACCTGTTTAGCCCTAAAGCTTTCTCCTATATATTTCTTTTGCTTGTTGTTTAGTGAAAAAAGCATTAACACAATAAAAAGGATAAGAAAGGGGTTTTTAAACCAGTTTTAATTCACAGTGACTGTACTGGTTGAGAAGGTGTTCTGGCTGGAACTGATGGTTATCACATCACCGGCAGAAACAGCCCCAGTAGTGGGTGTTATAACCAGTGTCATACCGCTCGTGAGCGTGATTGTTGTGTCGTTGAAAACCCCACCAGTGTATGTCGCAACCGCTGTGCCAGCCGCATTGTATAATGTAGCAGTTACACCAGCCGGCGTTCCATCATGCGTGTAGGAAATAGTCGCTCCATCTGTCGTTGCTCCATCCGGGGCACTCGATATCAGGATGTTCACCGTTGTCGAAGTCTTGCTCTGCTGGTTCAGCCCAAGTGGCTGTGTTATCGTTTGGTTGCCGGTCATTCCCATGACCATCACGTACAGAACGGCCGCCAGAACCACAGTAATAGCCACCATCAGGATGGTAGCGATAACCGGGGACACAGCGTCGTCCTTTCTTATGTTTCTTATTTTTCTCATGTTTAGTCCTCCTGCAGATTTCTCTGCATTAATTCTATGGACAGCATTGTTTAAATAGTTTTTGGCCATGGCAACGGCAAACGCCGAATGGAGGTGTGGACAAGGTACGACATCCTGCAAAAAATTAGAGACTCGGAGTTATCCCTTTTCTAGTTATGCTGTACGGGAGAATTTTCACCTTATCTGGATAGTTCCTCACCTTTCTTATAACGAGATACTTGCGGAATTCCAGCTCCTCCCTATCCCTCTCCAGTTCTATTATGGCATCCACCATCCCCTCCACACCGCTGACTGTCTTTGCATCATAGACCTCTTTTAGCATGGTAAAGAGCGCAACCCCTCCTTTGTGCTGGATATGTGCGATTATTGTTCTCATGGCGGAAAGGACCTCATGGTGGTCATAGTTCTCAAAGAAGAAATCGAGGGAATCTATAACTATTCTGAACGGAGGGTCCAGTTTCGAGATTTCGTATGTCAGAAAGGTTACGAAGTTTATCTCCTTGTATGTGCCCTTTTCAAACTGCCGTATGTCCTTCATTGTTATGCCTTCCTGCCTAAACCGGCTTATCTCGAGCTTTCTTGCCAGAACATTCTCATAATACTTAGTGCCTATGTTGACCACATTGATGTCAGCATTCCAGCCGAACTTCTTCATGGCGGCCTTCAGGTCCCCGGTCCTCTCGTTTGTGGAGAAATAGGTCACGCTTTGCTCATTGACGGATGCGAACTGCTTGGCGAAGAGCTCCATACCTGCGCCCGGGGGCCCCATTACAAGGATGGTATATCCCTCCGGGATTCCGTTCATAAGTGCCTTGTCAAGCTCCTCTATCCCTACACTGGTGTTACTCATTCGCTCGCCTCCTCTCCTCCGCCGTTGCCATCACCATTCTCTTCTTGGCCGGCCGGTATTCTGAACTTGTCATCCGCCACAAGGTTCATCATGCTGTCCAAGTCTTCGGAGCCCTGCCCTTCCATGTTTAGAATGAAGATATAGGCATCCTTTGAGCGCAGATTGTTGAGAAGTATGTGGAAGAACTCCGAAAGAATCTTGGTATTGTTGTGAATGGCCAGTGTATTCACGGAATCTATGATCACAACCTTATTCTCTCTTTTACTCTTTTTCATGAGATACTGTACTTTCAGCATTATGTTCTCCAGCATAGTCGCGCTTTCCACGAAAATCACATGGTCGCTCTGGCTGGTCTTGCCCATCATGCTGTGGGAGATGCAGTCAACGAAATAAACGCGATCAATGTCAACCTCCAGAACGGAAAGAGCGTTGAGAATGCTCTCCGAAGGTATGGTGGAGGTAACATAGATGCAGTCCAGATCCTTCCGGGTGGCAAAGAGGTCCAACGTGGCCCGTATGAAATCGAAGTAACTGTCAATCTTCATGTCAATGGTTATAGCAGAGCCCGGAGGAATGTCCTCCAGTTTCTTGGCAATCTCGGGTGCGTTCATCAGATACTCCCTCCTTTAAGCAATGGAACGAGAAGGACGCCGCTGGGAGTCAGGTCCAGAACATACTTCGCTCTCGAATGATTCGTTCCTCTCATCTTTACCACCTGAAGCGTCCTCAGGAGGTCTCCTCTTCTCTGCAAGTTTCCCATAAGAATAATTCCGTCGGCAATGGCCTCTTCCACCCCGTAAAGTGAGTATCTTTCGGAGGAGGGGGAGATTTCCGAAACAAGTATGCTAGTACAGCCGTATTCGGACAGGCTCTTGCCTACCTTTAGAATGAACTGCCGAATCTTCTCCTCCGTTCTGAGTTGATAACATACGGATGTGATAGAATCTATGACCAGCCTTTTAATGCCAAGGTCACGGACGATATCGGCGATAGCCTTGACCAGCAGGTCTATATCCTCGAAGTCCAGCTCTCCTTTGGTCATCCCGAACAGTTCATAAACAACAGGAAGGTCGATGAAGATGAGTTTTCCTTTTTTAATGAGGGAATCCTCGAAGAAATCATAGGGTATGACATTTTTAAGCAGTTTATCGCTGGCCTCCGTTACAGACAGAAAGAGGCTCGGCTCACCCATGAGGGCTCCGTGAACAAGAAATTCCATGGACATGGTTGTTTTTCCGGTTCCGCAGCTTCCTGTGACAAGAACCGTGTTTCCCCTGGGAATTCCACCGTTAAGAATGTTGTCGAGGTTTTCTATGCCGGTGACGCATCTGTCTCTAGCCGCATCCATGTGGGATGGAATAGGGAGGGGGGTTATATCTCTTTTGGCACATTGGACAAAAATAAGATGCCAAATTACACCGGTAAAATGAGCGGGGGAGAATAGTCCCGGATAAACGCTCTCTTTGAGCAAATTTAAGGAAGGAAAACGCTGAGGGGGAGATTCGAACTCCCGTGGGATTGCTCCCAGTGGCTCTCGAGGCCACCGCCGTGAACCGGGCTTAGCTACCTCAGCATTGGGCAAATCGGATGGCATGGTGAGGTAAGGTTTGAGATGCAACCTCGACCGGACAGGTGCATCGTTTAGCTACCTCAGCATTGGGCAAATCGGAGAGTAATGCTGTGGTAGCGAGAGGCGCAACACCAATTGATGCGGGTGCGCCGTTTAGCTACCTCAGCGGGATACCGGGGGGTTTCTGTGAGCATAGGTCCGCACCCAAACAGGCAGGCACAAGTGCGCCGGATGGCTCCCGTCAGGGAGACAGTAGCGCACATCCAAGGCGGGCAAAGTGCGCCAAATAGCTACCTCAGCGTCGGGCAAATGGGACAGTAAGATGAGGTAGATAGAGATGCAAGGCCAATCGAACCGGTGCATCGGATGACTACCTCAGCGTCGGGTAAATGGGACAAGGCCTCCAAATACCCATCCCTAAATAAAGTTTCCCTCTGCATCATCCAAAAGTATAAAAGAATCCCGCCTATCCCTTAACCAATGAAGGTTACCATAATCCACAGGCCAAGCGGAGAAAAAGAGGAAGTCGAGATACCGGATAGCAGCACAATACTTGCGGCCCTGAGAGCAGCAGATATCCCGCCCGATGTGACCATATGCATGGTGAACGGAGGCCCCGTTCCTGTGGACACCATTCTTAAAGACGGGGATCGATTCGAGGCCGTAACCGTGGTTTCCGGCGGTTGATTGAGGTGAGCAGATGATAAAAGGCAGAGTTTCGGTAATCATACCAACAATGAATGAGGAAGAATCAATCGGAGAGGTCATGGATGCAGTGAACAGCGCACTGAACGGCATGGACTATGAGGTTCTTGTGGTGGATACAAATTCGAAGGACAGAACGAGAGAGATTGCCGCCGAAAAAGGGGCCGTCATAATCAACGAGCCGAGGCGTGGGTACGGCAGGGCCTACAAGACAGGGTTTGAGAGGGCTACAGGTGATTATATCGTAACTCTGGATGCGGACTGCACCTATCCCGCCGAAGCAATACCCGACCTCCTTGCCACACTCGAAAAGGAGAATCTGGACTTCATATCCTGCGAGAGAATGACAAAGATGGAAAAAGGAGCTATGAACGCCGGCCACCGCTTCGGCAACTGGGTTCTGAAAGTTACGATGAACATTCTGTTTCACATGAAATTCAGGGACTCTCAAACCGGCATGTGGGTGTTTCGCAGGAGCATCCTTCCGAAACTGAACCTCACGAGCGACGGAATGGCCCTGTCCGAGGAGATAAAGATTGAAGCGCACATCAAAGGTTTTCGTGTAAAGGAGATACCCATTGTTTATCGGCCCAGAAAGGGGGAAGTCAAACTGAACAGCTGGGGCGACGGTACAGCAAACCTGAAATTTCTGTTATGGAAGCGATTCAAAGGGATGAAAAAGTAGCTGAAATCTCATATCCTCCGTTTTCCGTATCAGCGTCGAAGATTATATATATCTGTAAAGGCATGCACCCCTGTCCAAAGGATGGGATTGCAATGAAATCGATAATTGAAAAAGCAATGGAAAGGCATGAGAATGAGCAGAAAAAGCCGGAATTGAGCGCCAGTGACGAGGAACTTCTGAAACTTGTGGAGAGCCTGAAGGTAAACATAGCGATATTCGGCTGCGGAGGCGGCGGTTCCAATACCGTGGCCAGACTTGTGGAATCCGGAATCTCCGGCGCTACACTGGTGGCCGCAAACACAGACGCAAAGCATCTTCTTACGATTCCTGCCCCGCACAAAATACTGCTGGGTAAGAGGGCCACGAGAGGTCTCGGAGCAGGCGGCCTGCCGGAAGTGGGAGAAAAATCCGCTCAGGAGGCTGAGGAGGAGATAGAAAAATACCTTGACGGCGCCCAGATTGTATTCGTTACCGCAGGAATGGGCGGAGGAACAGGGACAGGGAGCGCACCATATATCGCCAGAATAGCCAAGCAGAAAGGTGCTCTGGTGATGGGAGTGGTTACCACACCGTTCAAGGCCGAAGGGACCATAAGAATGGAAAACGCCCAGAAGGGGCTGAGAAGGCTCAGACAGAGTGTTGATACGGCCATAGTGATACCGAACGATAAACTTCTGGAACTGGTGCCCCGTCTTCCGATTGAAGCGGCGTTTAAGGTTGCGGACGAGGTGCTGATGCAGTCCATAAAAGGGATTACAGAGATACTGACAAAGCCCGGCATGGTGAACATAGACTACAACGACCTGATGACCATAATGAAGAACGGCGGTGTTGCCATGATAGGCATAGGCTCCTCAGATGCGGATCACGAGAGGATTGAAAAGGCAGTGGAAGAGGCTCTTAACTCCCCTATGCTCGGGGATGTGGACCTCACTGCATCAAGAGGCGCTCTCATAAGAGTGGTGGGCGGCAATGACATGACCATTCAGGAGGCGGAAAAGGCGGCTTCTCTCATAGGTGAGAAGATTAACCCCATGGCCAGAATCATATGGGGCTGTGCTGTGGACCCGCAGATGGAAGGGAAGATAAGCATACTTGCGGTGATAACCGGCGTGAAGTCCGACCAGTTCCTTGACAGCAACCCGGGCCCCTCTTCACAGGGCGTAAGCGACATGGACTTTGTGAGTTGAGCGGACAGGCCTGAAAGAATGACCGTAAAGGACAAAATCGGAAGGAGAAGATACATCGCCTTTCGCATAGAAACCCATTCCACTCGTTTTTTTTCCAGAGATGATGTAATCAGCGCTCTGCATCGCAGTGTATCCGGCATGCAGGAGAGAATTCGGACCCCTCATCTGACCATATTTGATGCCGCACGCGGAATAGGGGTTGTGAGAGTGAAGCACACCGAGAAGGAAAAGGCCATAGAACTTCTGAACTCCGTTAAAAGCATCGGCGGCAGGGAGATAAAGATGGTCACGCTGAGAACCTCTGGCACCATAAAGACGCTGCGTGAAAGATATCACCTGCCGGCATCGAAGAGAAAGAGGAAGAAGTAAGGCACAATACGATTAAATACTGCCCTCTTCTTCCGGTTTCGATAGCATGTTAGACACTCTTAAAAAAGCAATGGAAGAGGCAAAGGCGGATTATGCGGAACTGAGATTTCAGGAAAGAGATGTTACTGCGGTATCCGTATCCGGGGGAGAGGTGGATCAGGCAAGTTCTTCGTCTTCAAGAGGAACAGGTATAAGAGTCCTTTATCGGGGAGCATGGGGGTTCGGAAGTACCAACTCCACGAAATATGAAGATATTCTGGAAACGCTGAGGAGAGCGGAAGTATCCGCTAAGGTGGCGTCGGAGAACAGAAAGGAACTCGTTAAAGGGATTGCGGAAGGAAGGATGGCAAGAGGGCTTTTCACCGCAAATGTAACCGGGAACCTCCGAAACATATCGATTGAAACAAAGATAGAAACTGTTTTAGATGCAGCAAACAGGGCAAACTCGGACGGAATCGCAACAACCCGCTCCCTATATCGCGAGATTCTGGATCATAAGATACTCGTTAGTTCCATCGGTGTCGAGGCGGAGATATACGATTCTAAGCCTGAATTCATGGTTTCCGCCATTGCAAAGGAGAGCGGCGTTCTTGTTTCGGGGCGAGAGAGCATAGGCGTTACGGGGGGCTGGGGGGAACTCTTCAAGGTGCATTCTCCCGAAGATATGGCGGACTCGGCAAGGGAGAAAGCGATAAGACTTTCCAGAGCAAAGGTCGTAAAAGGTGGAAAGAGCCCGGTCATCCTCGATCAGGGTCTTGTGGGCCTAATATCCCATGAAGCGATAGGCCACACCACGGAGGCCGATTTCGTTCTTTCCGGCTCCGCTGCCGCAGGAATGGTGGGAAAGCAGGTAGCCAGCCCTCTCGTTACCCTTGCGGACAGCGGCGTGTCGGCCATAGCCGGCACGGCTGCTGGGAGTATTCCCGTGGACGACGAGGGGACGCTCACACAGGAAACGGTTATAATCGAAAATGGCATAATGAAGGGGTACATGCACAACCGAGAGACCGCACACATATTCGGTGTGGAGCCAACGGGAAATGCCAGAGCCTACGAGTACACGGATGAGCCGATAATACGGATGAGAAATACATTCATACTTCCGGGAGATATGACAATGGAAGAGATGCTGGAGGATGTTAAGGACGGCTATCTTCTTAAAGGGGCCGGCAGTGGGCAGGCGGACGCTAACGCCGAGTTCATGTTCGATGTTCAGGAGGCATATAAAATAACTAACGGGGAGATAAAAGAACTGTTCAGGGGCGCTTCCATAAGCGGCAACGCATTCGAGGTTCTGAAAGCCGTGGATGCCATCGGCAGGGACTTCGCCTACGACATGGGAGCGGGCTACTGCGGAAAGGGGCAGCCCGCAAAGGTTGACGGCGGGGGAGGGCCCATAAGAACTATTGTGACCATAGGGGGTGTTCACCAATGAAACATATGACAGAACAGGAGATTCTGGACGCATGCGAGTTTGCGGTCGATTACGGGTCGAAGTCAGGTATTGAAATAGAGGCTTACGGCGTATTTTCCACGGAGAACACCGTATCGCTCGAGAGGAACGACATAGCCACTGGAGTAAGCATGGAATATTCTGGACTGGGCATAAGGGTGTTCAAAAGTGGCTCCATGGGATTCTCGTCGGTTAACTCGCTGGAAAAGGACAGCATAAAAAAATCGGTGGAAAAAGCGGTCAAAATCGCCTCGGCTTCGCCGCCATCCGGAGAACACAACCGCCTGCCAGAGAGGCCGGAGGAGAGCAAATACAGAAGGATAAATGGCCTCTACGACCCGAGTATCGAAGAGTTTGAAATGAAAGACGCACTGGTCCGCGCCATCGGAATGCTGAAAGCCGCAAGGCAGGACAGCAGAGTAATGGTTGACAGCGGCTCCTTTGAATCCGGTTGGATGGTGAGGGCAATCGCAAACAGCACCGGTCTCTCCCTATCGGAGAAATCCTCCTCTCTATCTTACTTCATCATGGGCATGGCTCGGGAAGGGGACGATGTGTCCAGCTTCAATTACCGGTACAAGGGGACACACATGCTCTCAGAGGTAGATACGGAAAAAACGGGAAAGGAGTTTGCGGACCTTGTTCTTAAAACACTGGGCGCCAGAAAGACAGAGAGCTTCAAAGGGCAGGTAATCATGACACCGGATGCCTTTGTGGACCTTCTTGTTTCCCCTGTAATGTACCTGACCAGTGCGGAGAATGTTCAGAAGGGGAGGAGCGCATTTGCCGAAAAAATAGACAAAACAGTTGCAGCGGAAAAACTGACGATTACCGATGATGGCACCATTGACGGGGGCCTCGGGAGTTCCATGTTCGACAGAGAAGGGAATCCCCACGCAGCCATGTCCGTTGTGGAAAACGGTGTGCTGAAGTCCTACCTGCACAACACCAGGACCGCAATAAGAGGGGGGCTCGGGCCTGCTGGCTCCACAGGCCACGGATCAGGAGGATTCTCCGGAGTGCCGGGGGTGGGAAGCACGAACCTTGACATTGCGGCAGGCGATATATCTCTGGACGAGATGATTTCCGGCGTAAAAAAGGGTATAATTCTCACCAGAATCTCTGGCTATCCGGACCCGATAAGCGGGCATTACTCGGGCACGGTGAAAGGGGGAATGCTCATTGAGGACGGAGAGATAGTGAGGCCAATTACAGGAACAATGATTTCGGGCAACATATTCGAGAATCTGAGGGACATAAAGGCCGTTTCAAGGGAAAGAGAGGAATTATTTTCCGTCCTTGCGCCCTATGTGCTGGTGGATGATGTGTCTATAATAAGCGAGTAGCAACGGTTAAAAAGAAAATCCGGAAAGGTTTTGCTCAGAATCTCGCATCTATCCGCATGTAGGCCTCATCTTCCATTATATCTCCGACTTCCGCAAAGTCCCTGCGCTCCATCTCAAGAATCTGGTAATGGTCCATCTCCATCAGGGCCAGGTGCTTCACAATCTTCTTCATCTTTTCATCGGTGAACCGCCTAGACAGAGAGTTATAGAACTCGTACGCCCCCTTTTCCGCTTCCATTGCATCGTCCAGTACAACAAGAACATCCCTCATGGTCCCATCCTCGCCGTAAAGCCGAATCTCCGGCATGGCGATCCCGCTCTTTTCAGGCAGTTCTATTCTCCTGTCCGGGTATGCCTCTTTGAACAAATTCTCAAGAAATATCCTGTGTTTCCCCTCCTCCTTGGCAAGGAATTCCAGTCTCTCCCTCAGGAAGGGATTCTTTATCGTATCCGCCACCTTCAGATAAATGGATTCGGCCTCAACCTCGCTCCTAATTCCCGTAAGCAGGAGTTCGTCAAGGCCGTAGTTTTCCAGATTATCCATTCTATATCCCTCACTCATTTGATTGTACCGGAGGCGTATAGACCCTCTGAGCCAGTTCCCTGTCCAGCATGAGGAGGCCCCTGCCGTCCTCACCGATAAATTTCAGGTTGGCTATTATCTCCTCATCGTTCCCCTCTTCCTCCACCTGCTCGTCAATATACCACTGTAGGAAGTTGAAGGCAGAACGGTCCTTCTCTTTTTCAGCCAGATTTACGAGGTAGTTTATTCTCTCGGTAATGTGCTTCTCATGCTTCAGCGTCTGCTCGAACACATCCATAGGGGATTTCCATGTGTGTGCAGGTTCCGCAATGGCTCCTAACTTCACGGTTCCGCCCCTCTCGTTGAGGTAGTTATATATCTTCATGCCGTGCTCCATCTCCTCCAGATACTGCACATGCATCCAGTTGGCGAATCCTTTCAGGTTCCGGGCCTCGAAGTATGCCTCCATGGACAGGTACAGGTATGAGGAGTAGAATTCCTCGTTTATCTGGTCGTTAAGCGCTTTTTCCATCTTTTTTGATATCATATTTCATTCCTCCTTAGATTTACTTTTTACCGTTATTTCATTATTCTGGCCTCAATGTGCTTCTGCTTTATCGTCTCGGCTAGTCCGTCTACCATCTTCAGCCCGTCCTCATTGGGCAGGCCTTTTATGAGCAGGGGCTCCAGTTTCTCAACTTTCAGTGTTAAGGTTCCGTTGAGAATATCCGCAGTCCTGCCCCCCCATCCGTAGGAGCCGATAACTCCGAAGAACTTCATCTTCGGCCGTAAGGCGTTGGCAAGATATGTCGCACCCAGTGCCGCAGGATGCGGGCCGGAGAGGACGGTGGGCGTGGCAATTATCAGGGTTGCGGCATCCACAAGGGACATGGCAAATTCCCCTATATCTCCGGTGACAAGATTAAAGAGATGCACATGAACCCCTTTCTCGATAAGGGAAGAAGCGAGCCTATCGGCCATTATTCTGGTGCTGCCGTGCATGGAGACATACCCGATAACGGCCATGTTCTCTATCGTATCGTCGGACACCCAGTCTTTATAGGCGTTGATTATGAACTCCGGATTGCGGTAGAGTGGTCCGTGGCTGGGAGCGATGATATTGACATCCAGCTCTTCCACAAT
This sequence comes from archaeon, assembly GCA_024281315.1. Classification (GTDB taxonomy): domain Archaea; phylum Thermoplasmatota; class Thermoplasmata; order JAJSAE01; family JAJSAE01; genus JAJSAE01. The sequence continues at coordinate 11,970 of JAJSAE010000068.1, forward strand.
TGAGAGGTTCTTCTTAACGATGCTGCGGAACGGCATCATTATCTCGGCGTAGTACCGCTTCGCACCGGTGTACACATCGTGGTGGTCCTCCGCAAAGAGTTTGCTGGTGGCGAGGTGTGAGCCGAAAAAATCGCAGGTGAACAGAATTTTATCCTCCACGAGATAGGTGCTCATGGTCTCGGGCCAGTGGACCCAGGGGGTAAATAGAAAACGAAGGGTCTTATCACCGAGAGACAGCTCCTCGCCGTCCTTCACCTCGACGAATTTTTCCTCCGGTATGTGCAGAAGGTCCGTGAGGAAGCCCTTGCACTTCGCATTGGTCACGACAACGGCATCCGGATAGGCCTCGAGAACCACAGGTATCGAGCCGGAATGGTCCTGCTCCGCATGGCTAGCCACAATATAATCTATGCGCTCGACGCCGGCCTTTTTCAGATTGGCCAGAAGAGCACCCGTTTTGGTGGGGTCAACCGTGTCGATAAGGGCGGTCTTTTCGCTCCCCTTTATGAGGTATGCGTTATAACTTGTACCTTCCGGCAGGGGAATCAGTTCGTCGAATATTGTACGGTCCCAATCAATGGCCCCAACCGAATAGACACCCTTTACAATCTCTATTTCAGGCATTTTAACACTCCGAGTTGAGAAAGAGATGACGGTATTTATAGGTTGCGGGCAGATGTGTGCAGACTCCCCCATAACAAACCCATCACCTTTTTAACCCATAATACCATCCACGCCCATGCCCTTCCGCAGGAAGAAGGATATGAGTGCCATGGACATCATGGCCATGAGCGACGAACTCAATGCAGAACTGAGCGGAGCCTTCATATCGAAGATATTTCAGAGGGAGAACGGCGATGTTCTCATAAGGTTCAATGCAAAGAACGGCAGACGGGACCTTCTGATACGACCGGGAAAGTGGATTTTTCTCACAGAAAATCCGGGCCAGAACCCAGTGGCGGCCTCGCATCTCGCAATGCTCCTCAGAAAGCACATAGACAATGCAAGGGTTAAGGGGATAAGTCAGGTTGGCTTCGAGAGAATCGTTGAGCTACATCTCTTCAGGGGCGAGGACTACTACCTATATGCAGAGCTGTTTTCCACGGGGAATGTGGTGCTGTGCAACAGCAATAAGACCATACGGGCAGTGATGAAGTTCGGCAGGTGGAAGGACAGGGTTCTGAGGCCGAACGAGATATACAAGGGCCCGCCTTCAAAGATAGATAGTATTGAAATGGATGCGGACGGGGTCATGGAGATTATGAGAGAGTCTTCCTCCGACGCCGTGAGGACTCTGATAACCAGATTCAATCTGGGACCATCGCTCGGGGAGGAAATCGCGATAAGGGCAGGAATAGAAAAGGGTCTGGCCGCGCAGGATATCACGCTGGAGCAGTGCGATAGAATCGCCGGAAGCATTCGCGAGCTGATTGAGGAGATTCGAAGAAACAGAAGACCTAACATCGTGTTCGAGGAAGAGGAAATAATAGATGCCTGCCCTATAGAGCTCCGGAGATATGAAAAATTAAAAAAAGAAGAAACGGAGACATTCTCAGCAGCTCTTGAAAAATATGTGGCCGCAATGCCGGAAGAGGAAAAGCCGAATCCGGAAGCGGAGCGCATCAAGAGGCAGATTGAAACCCAGCGGGAGACACTTTCCAGATATGAGCGGGAGGCGGATTTATATAAGATAATGGCCGACTACATCTATGAGAACTATGCATCGTTTGATAAACTCCTCTCGATTATACGGGAAAAATTGGAATCCCTCCCCCTCCCGGAATTCAGGAAATGGCTGTCGGGAGAAGAGATGCTGGACGACCTCAACCCGAAGGATAAGACGGTAAAGGCAAAGATAAGAGACTGCACCTACACCCTCCACTTCACGGAAGATGTGAATTACAATACCAATGTCCTGTACGAGAAAGCAAAGAAGCTCAGGGATAAGGCAAGAAAGGGGCAGGAGGCCGTTGCAGAGAGCGAAAAGAAGCTGGCCGAAGCTATAAAGAGGGGGGAAGAGGCAAAAGAGAGCGAAAAGCAGAAGCGGCGCGAGAAGAAATTCTGGTTCGAGAAGTACAGGTGGTTCATCACCAGCGAGGGCTGTCTGGCCATGGGCGGCAAAGATGCAAGGAGCAACGAGGATGTGGTGGCAAAGAGGTTGAGGCAGGGGGACAGGTATGTTCACGCGGACATACACGGAGCGCCGAGCGTGGTGGTAAGAATGGAAGAGAGATGCGGAGAACAATCTCTGAAAGAGGCGGGGCAGTTCTCTCTCTGCATGTCCAAGGCATGGGGTGCGGATATAGGTTCGGGAGCCGCCTACTGGGTGACACCGGAGCAGGTAAGCAAGACGCCACAGGCTGGTGAGTTCCTTGCAAAAGGGGCCTTTGTGATAAGGGGAAAGAGGAACTACTTCAAGGACCTTGAGTTGAAACTGGCGGTGGGTGAGATAGAATACGAGGGAGTGCCAAAACTCGTATGCGCACCTGTTGAGAGCATGAAGGGCCTAACAGACAGATACTTTATCATAGTGCCGGGGAAGAAAAGGAAGGAAGAGATTGCCAGAGAACTTGCAAAAATCCTTGACTGGCCGGTTGATTCCCTTGTGAGCATCCTTCCGCCAGGGCCGACAGAGATACTGGAGAAGCGGGGATTCTGAGCATAAATCTAAGGTTGCTAGTTTAGATTATTAGATGATTTAATGATGCTGAAGAACAGGAATGTGGATATCTTTGATCCTAACGATGAGATTATCATAACATCCGTTTTTTCCGCTGGAAAGAGATTGTATCTGCTGGGTAGTAGAAAAGAAAAAAATTATGAAGTGATACTGTTCGGAACAGATGAGTATTTCAATATTATTTTCGAAAAGCATTTTGGCAATAAGAAATACGATTATGAAGGCCACAATATGGCAGTTCTTAATAATGGCCTGTTAATATGCGGCTGTTCCTAAGGGCGGGCAACCCAATATGGAGGGGGAGATTTTAAAGCGTACTTGTTAAAAACTTCATTAAGTGGCAAAAAAGAATGGGAGCAATCAATTCGGTTATTGGGAAACGAATATGCTTCCAAGGTAATTTCGAGCAATAATATATTCCTTTTCGGTGAGGCAAACGACAATGACGGAAACTCACAATTATTTCTGATTTGCTTAGATCAAAAAGGCAATATTCTCTGGAGGAAATTCTATGGAAAAGGAGAGGAAATCATAAGTGGGGGAATTGTGCTAACAGAAGACACTTTCATCATCTCAGGCAGTATTAAAAATGACGAGGGCTGGCAGATGCATATTTTTAAATTAGATCTGGGCGGAGAGGTGTTATGGGAGAAAAAATTTTCCGGCATTCATACTTTTGAAATGGGCGAACTTGATGACGGCATCCTGCTAGTCGGGAGCAAATACGAACATATTGTCCTGATGAAATTCGATTTTGCAGGAAATAAGTTGTGGGAATCTGCATTTGACAAAGGAACAGGTGTTTCAATCGCAATGATGAAGGATTATATCCTTCTCGGTGGCGACATCAATATCGAAGACAGAAGCAGACCCGTTCTGTACAAAATTGATCAGGGAGGGAACTTAGTCGAGAAAATGATATTTGAAATGGAGGGATGGATTGAAGCAATGGCTGAATTTCAAGGTTCATTAGTTGTAATAAGGCATGGGACCCAGCCAAAAGAACATTCAGAATTAATTCAAGTCAATGTTTTGTAGCCAGCTTTGAGCCGGGGTGTTCGACTGCCAGGGAGAACTGACGGCTTGAGCACACCTGAAGAAATTGGGAAAGGTGTGCTCGAGCCGGGATTCGAACCCGGGTAAGAGGCTCCGCAGGCCCCGAGGATATCCAGACTACCCCACTCGAGCATATGGTTGTGATGGAAGGAAAACACGGACATATAAATGCTTTTAGAAAGGGGAGGAGAACAGGGACAAATGGAACGGAGGTTTGAGTTCTATATTCTCTCCGCTTGCACCCCTGTGCAGTGATACAAAACTATTTATAGCGGATGCAGATTGAGAGAAGCATGGGCCCAACCACCAAGGCCGTAATTGCCATATACCTTATATTTGCCCTCTATTCTGGGTTTGCAGTTGTCAGCGTGGCCCATAACAATTCACAGGTAATTTCGACTACTATTCACTTTTCTGCGAGTATCCAGAATATAAATGTTACCTATGATACCATCCAATACCCTGACGGAGCGAAGTCTTATAAGAATTTCAGAATCACGGCAGACATTATTATGAGCGGACGAGATGCCCCCCTTGATGTGAGGGTTTACGATGTCTCATACAGCGTGGCCATAATGGTGGTGGAGGATGGAAAGATGGGGATGAAATCCGTGGGAAGCTTCAATTTCTACAGCATGGCCGATCCAGTTATCGTGAACAGCGGCCAGACTATAACATATCATACAACGGTGAACATAACCGACCAGCACTTTGCGGAGGTGATTAACAGCAGTTACACCCGTAATCTTGGTTACTGGCTGGTAAGCGGCGGCCTTAACTATCAGATTTCAGGCTTTGAGAACCTCCCCAAGAACAAAATAATGTTATCTCGAAACTACTCCGATGCGGAGCTGATGCAATGAAATCCAGAATGAAATTTCCAGATATATATTCTCGCCTCTGGCCCCGAAAAAAACTTGAGGACATAAGGAATCGGAAAACAGACTACATGATCAGAGCTGCGCTGATTGCTGGCACCGCACTGATAGACGCCGCTGTCTTTCTGGCAATGGTCCTCCCAGATCTCGCTCCGATGCCATCCGTAACCTCCGGTCTCGTATTCATGATTCCGGTTGGCACCGGCCTTCTCCTCGGCCTTCTTTTGACGGCTGAATCGTATAAAATAAGGGCTATATCCGGCCTCTACGCCATCATCCTCTCGTGCACCATCGTATTCCTTACACTGTACTGGCCCATACTCTCCGGTGTTGCCAGCGACTTCGGGTTTTACATCCTCTGGAGTATGAAATGGATAATGATAGCGGCCATCATAATAACACCCACAACGCTGATGGGCGTGCTCATAGGCGGTTCCACTGCCGAGTACTAGATAAAGAAAAAATATTAAAGGTTAGGTGTTTAGAAGGAGTCGTCGTACTTTCCTTCGCTGATTTCCTTAAGAATGACCACAGGCTCCTTTCCTTCGATGGTCACTCCCATACTGGCACAGGTGCCGATAATCTCCCTTGAGCGGGCCTTGACGGTGTTCCCCAGCAGAGAGGTTTCCTTCATGGCCGCAATCTTCTTGACCTGCTCTATCGTGAGGTTTCCGACCTTATCGGCTCTGGCGTTCCCGGACCCTTTCGGTATTCCGAGTTCCTTTAAAATAAGTGCAGAGGCGGGTGGTGTTCCCACGGAAATCTCGTACTTCTTGGTCTTTGGGTCTATGATGAGTTTCACCGGTACCTTCATGCCGGCGAATGCCTTTGTCTTCTCGTTTATATCCTTGACAACCTGCATTATGTTAAGGCCCATGGGGCCGAGGGCGGGACCCAGAGGCGGGCCTGCGCTTGCCTTTCCGCCGTCCACAAGCACTTCAATCGTTTCTGCCATTTCAAACATCTCCTTAAATCGTTATATAAGCACTCCGCTTCAATTGCTTGACATATTTATACCTTTCTGGCTCAACTGTCAGGCATCGGGATTCTCCAGAACCCTTACATGGTCGCCTCTTACGGTTATCGGTATTGGTACCATGGCCTCGATGAGTTCCACTGTTATCTCTTCCTTTGATTCGTCTATGCTCTGAACCCTTGCCTTTTCACCCTTGAACGGCCCGTTGATAAGTTCCACAATATCTCCTTCCATTATGCCGGAAACAAGCGGCTTTGGCGTTAGAAAATGGGTAATCTCGTTGAAATCCATCTCTCCCTCGACGAGGCCTCTGGCCTTCTTAATTCCTTTTATAAGGTCTTTGAGAGGATCCGACCACATGGCCTCCAGAATGACATATCCCCTGAGAGGGGCGGGTGCGAGAACGGCCAATATGCCCATATCCTTTCCCCTGACCTTGCTCTCTATGCTGTCCGCAACCGTTCTTTCCTGACCTATGGATGTCTTGACCGCAATAAGGGACTGACGCGCCTCCGCTCTCAAGTTGAGGATATCGCCTCCGCCGGGGTCGTTTTCCGGATAGGCACTGGTTACAATTATTGCGTGATCTGCATATCTGGCACCGATTGGAATGTGAACCCTTATTTTCAGGTCCTTCTGCCCCCTCTCGGAGTCCTCGTAGTTGAGATTTATATTTCTCCCTTGCTTTAGCTCGCTGTTTGTCCAGATGACTTTACCGTGGTCGTATATGTTTACAATCCATTCAGGTGCGTGCTCCCCTTTATCGGAGGGAATCACCTCAACGGAAAGAACAATTGTTTCCGAGGGGTGCGTGGATTTCTCAACGGTAACCGAAAACTCCACATCACTGGCGCTAGGGCCGTCAATATGCTCCCTATCCGCATGGAGTTCCACTTTTTTTATGACAAAGTTATCCCTGCTTTCTTCAAGTTCTTCAATACCTTCCGTTTCCACATCGTCGAAATCAAATAATCCCAATTAAAGGCCCCCTGTAATCTAGTTAATTAGTTTCAGCGAGTACATCAGGAGGTAGATCAGATAACCGACAAGGCCAACGATTATGAGGCCGATGCCAGTTATTTCTACAGTCTTCATATACTCGTCTGTCGTTGGCTTTCTGGCCATCTTCAGTACTCTCATATACCTGCCGTTGCCGAGGCGCTTGAACTTCTCCTCAATATCCTTCTGGACCTCCCACGATTTCTCTACAATATCCATCTCAACCACCTGTTCAGCCTATAAAATCTATATCAAGGGCTCTCGCTTTCTGCTGGGTCGGGCCGAGTATGTGTTTGGATTTGACCCCGGTAATAACCACCATGACCGTTATCTTTCCCTCCATTGTCGGGTCAACGGAAGCACCCCAGATAATTCTCGCATTGGAACTTATCCTGCTCTGCAGGGTCTCCGCAATGCTCTCTGCCTCACCTATGCTCATGTCAGGACCCCCGGTAACATTCACGAGAGCGCCTGTTGCGCCGGTAATATCCACATCTATAAGAGGTGAATTGATGGCCTCATTCATTGCATCGGCAGTCCTGTCCTCTCCTTCACCTTTGCCGAGTCCTATCATGGCAACTCCGCCGCCCTTCATGATGGTCTTGAGATCATTAAAGTCCAGATTAACAAGGCCCGGCTTGGTAACAATCTCGGTTATGCCCTTAATAGACCTTACGAGAACCTCATCGGCAACCTTGAAGGCCTCCATTATGCCAAGTCTCGGATAGAGTTCGATGAGTTTGTCATTCGGTATGACTATGACCGTATCGGCCACGCTTCTGAGTTTCTCAAGGCCCCACTCTGCATTCTCCATCCTTATCGCACCCTCCGCTTTGAAAGGGGATGTACATATGGCTATGGTAAGTGCACCCATTTCCTTCGCGAGTTTTGCAACGAAAGGCGCAGCGCCGGTACCTGTCCCGCCGCCAAGACCGCATGTAACGAATACAACATCGGCGGTGTCCAGTGCGGCGCGAATATCGTCCTCCGCTTCCTTCGCCGCTTCCTCCCCTATCTGGGGAAGTGCCCCTGCTCCCAGCCCCTTCGTGCTTCTCCGTCCCAAAAGTATCTTGTGCGGAGACTTTATTCTGAGAAGGTGCTGTGCATCGGTATTTGCAGCATAGAGTTCCGCTCCTGTGATTCCTTCTTCCACAAGCCGGTCTATGGTGTTGCATCCGCCTCCGCCGCAGCCGAATATCTTTATGTTCGTCTTCAGACCTGCCAGTATCCTCTCAAGTTCCTCGTCATCGGATGTGTACGAGGGTGCTGACATCTGTGCCGTTGCTCTCTTCGGTTCTTCCGCGCCTGTTCTGCTCATGACTTCGTCAATGATGGAGTTCATATTAAGCCTCCTTTACTCTATATAGGATAAACTATTACGGCACCTTAAATGCCTTACCCTTTAAAAACTTTCGGGTTGGCAGGGAATTACTTCACAAGGTCCATACCGGAGGCAGTTGTCCTTGGCTCTCCACCCATAATCTGTCGGGATTTCACGCCGGTAACCACTATCATGACCTTGATTGTGTTCTCCAGTGTCGGGTCAACGGAAGCCCCCCATATTATTCGGGCACCCGTGCCCACCTTACTCTGAAGGAGTTCGGCCACGGCCTCGGCCTCACTGATGGTCATATCTGGTCCGCCGATTACATTCACCAGAACACCTTTAGCATCGCTTATATCGACATCCAGCAGGGGCGAGTTGATTGCGGTTTCAACCGCTTTTACGGCCCTCTCATCCTTATACCCGTCGGATTCTCCTATGCCGATTACCGCAACGCCTGAGCCTTTCATAATTGTCCTTATATCGTTGAAGTCCAAATTAACAAGGCCGGGCTTCGTTATGGTCTCGGTAAGACCTTTTATCGCTCTGCTGAGGGTCTCGTCCGCGACCTTGAAGGCCTGCATCAGCGGCAGGCGCGGATAGAGTTCCACTAGTTTATCATTGGGTATGGTGATAACGGTATCCGCATTCTTTCTGAGGTTCTCGAGGCCCCATATTGCGTTCTCCATTCTGAGTTTCCCCTCGGCTTTAAACGGAGTGGTGACAAAGGCAATGGTGAGCGCACCCGTCTCCCGTGCAATCCTGCCCACGACCGATGCGCTCCCGGTTCCGGTACCGCCCCCCATTACTGCGGTGATGAAGACCATATCCGCATCACCGATTGCGGCCCGTATCTCTTCCTCGGCCTCTTTTGCCGCCTCTTCTCCTATCTGAGGGAGTGCGCCTGCGCCGAGGCCTTTCGTGGTTCGCCTTCCGAAAAGAATCTTATGGGGTGCATGCAGGGAAAGAAGGTGCTGGGCATCGGTGTTGGCGGCGTAAAGTTCCGCTCCCTCTACACCTTCTTCGTAGAGCCTCTCTATTGTATTGCTCCCTCCACCGCCGCAACCGAAAATAACTATGCGGGTCTTCAGATTCTTCAAAATCTCAAGGAGTTCCGCATCATCGCTGTTGTTCATCGGCCCCTCCGGGCTGCTGTTCACACCGCTTCTTGAAAGTGCTTCTTGTACTATGGAATTCATCATGGGCTTCACCTTTGCATCGGGGACATCCTGTCCCGTTCTGCGGGTGCATTGCATTCTTTATATTTATCCTTTGCGCACGGGTCCTTCGAAAAATAAGGAATGGCCGGAAGGATGTCTGAGATTCAATAACTATACGGCTTGGCTCTATCTCAATGAATTAGTTCCGAATCCTGCGAAATGAGGGGGTCCTGCAAAATCTATATATACTCCCTGCCGTTCCTCTGAAAACAGGTGATATTATGGGCAACATAAGGCCAACCTACATAAAGCGTGTCGCTATCGAACTCGTGGAGAGATATCCTGAGCAGTTTACCGATGACTTCCAGCACAACAAAATAATGGTAGATAAACTCACCGATGTGTCCACCAAGGTTATGCGGAACAGAATAGCAGGTTATGTAACCTGCTACCGCAAAAATGTGGTGTACTGAGATTTTTTGCATATGACCTCCGTAAAGACCGTTCATCTCTCCCGAACATTCAAGGCAAAGAAAAAGGATGGCGGGGGAATCGTACAGGCCCTCCGGGATGTTAGCATAGAGATTAACAAGGGAGAAATTTTCGGAGTTCTCGGGCCGAACGGAGCGGGTAAAAGCACCCTGATAAAAATACTCTGCACTCTCCTTCTCCCAACCGAAGGTAAAGCGTATGTCGCGGGTTATGATGTCAGCAGGGATTACAGAAAGGTGCAGGAGAAAATTAACATGGTCTCCGGGGGCGAGACTTCCGGGTACGGCCTTCTCACGGTTCGGGAAAATCTCTGGATGTTCTCGCAGATGTACAACATCCCGTCAAAGGCCGCAAAAGAGAATATCGACCGCCTGTTGAAGGAATTCGACCTCTATGAGAAGAGGAACGAGAGGGTGAGAACGCTCTCCACGGGAATGCGGCAGAAGATGAATATGATAAGGGGGTTTATGACTGACCCTGAGATCATATTTCTCGACGAGCCTACACTCGGACTGGATGTGGGGGCCAGCCGGATAATCCGTAACTTCATAACCGAATGGATACGAGAACATCCGGAAAGAACGGTACTGCTCACGACGCACTACATGGCAGAGGCGGAAGAACTCTGCGATAGAATAGCAATAATAGACAACGGCAGGGTCATTGCCCTCGAGACTCCGGAGAATCTGAAAAAACTCGTAACAACGGAATTCCCGTTCACCATGGTGGCCACCGGTGTGGGGCATCCGGAAAGGGTCAGAGAGCTGGTAGGAAACGCCACATGGAAGGAAAACGATGAGGGAGCTCTTAAGTTCAGCATGATACTGGAGGACGAGAGCATTATAGCTGACCTCGTTTCAATGATAGTAGAGGAGAAGGGAAAGATAATACACATAACAAAAAGAGAGCCGACTCTCGAAGATGTATTTATAAAACTGGTTGGAAGGGGGCTGGACTGAAATGTCCGAGATGTCCGCGCAGAGCAGAGGAATGCGGGATGTCTTACTCAGGAACTTCCGGGCCATGAAAGGACGCGCGTATCCGAGAATAATAGGAATGAACAGGGAGCCGAGCTGGCTCTTCTTCGACACCCTGATGCCCATACTATCGATAGCCGCGTTTGTTTACATCTACAAAGCCATGAACGCCCCCCCTCAGTACATCGGGTATGTCATTATCGGCGGAGCAATGACAGCCTACTGGATGAATGTCCTCTGGGCCATGGCCGCACAACTCTACTGGGAGAAGGAAATCGGAAACCTGCAACTTTATGCCATAGCGCCCGTATCCACAATGTCCGTCATGGCAGGTATGGCCGTGGGGGGTGCCTTCTCCACCACTATTCGGGCTGTTTCCACCATTCTTGTCGGCATCATGATATTTAATGTAAAATTTAGCATGGCATCGCCCTTACTTCTCACGGGCATCTTCGTCTTTACCATGATTGCCCTCTACGGGATGGGTATGATGTTCGCATCGCTCTACATGCTATGGGGCCGGGAGGCGTGGCACATATCCGAGGTGCTTACGGAGCCCGTATATCTCCTATCCGGATTCTACTTTCCGGTCAAGTATCTGGGGACTGGTGTTGCAACCATTGCGGCTCTTATCCCTCTTACTCTCGGCCTTGACGGCATGAGACAACTCCTCTTTCCCTATGCGGGAGACGGTTTTATCCCTGCAACACACGAGCTCTTAATTCTCACAGTTCTATCGGCGATATTTCTGGTTCTGGCCCACTACTTCCTGAACTACATGGAAACTCTTGCAAAAAAAGAAGGGAGGCTGACATTGAGATGGCAGTAGAACAGATTAAAAACACACTGTCCAGAAACTTTATCACCTTCAAAACCGCCGCATGGCTGGGCTGGCAGATGGACAGCAACTGGGCGGACCCGTTTCTGTTCATAATATACACCATTGTCAAGCCAATTTCCGCAACCTTTATCCTTGTCATGATGTATGTCGTTGTGAGCGGTGGAAGTACCGCTGGCTCTCTTTTCGGCTTTATGTATGTGGGAAACGCGTTCTACATGTATATCTTTCAGATACTATTCGGGGTAACATGGGTTATTCACGATGATAGGGAGCATTTTCAGACCATACGGTACATCTACATAGCACCGTCAAGTTTCTATGCCTATGTTCTGGGACGAAGCATGAGCAAACTCATTCTCACCACGGTATCCGTTGCCATAACACTGGCCTTCGGCATTCTCTTTCTAGGAGTTCCAATCGGCCTTGGAACAGTAAATATTCCCATGTTTCTTGCGGTCTTTTTCATCGGCCTCGCCTCCATCGTCGTCTTCGGTCTTGCTCTCGCTGGAATCTCATTTCTCACGGCGGAACACGGTATGGGAATGAACGAGGGGCTGGCCGGAATCTTCTATCTCTTTGCAGGCGTTCTCTATCCCATAGGAACGCTTCCGGCATGGGGGGCCGCTTTTTCAAAAATAATACCACTTACCTACTGGCTGGAAGGAATCCGCCGCTCGCTCATACCTACAAGTACTGACCCAACACTGGCCGCGTACTCCTCCGGCTTCCTGGTCTATCTTATGATAATATCCACTATTATATTCCTAATCCTCTCGATAGGCATATTCAGAGGAGCGGAGCATCTGGCAAGGAAACAGGGGAAGGTGGATATGCTGACGAGTTACTGATTCAACCCTTCAATTTCTCCGCATAGGCAAAGAGGTCCCCAGCATGGTATATGTCAAGGGAAACGGATGGCATGGGCCGCGCTTTAAATCCCACGTTGCGAGAGGTAATTTCACCCGTCCGCAGATTTATCTTCACAGTGTCCCCGCTCTTCAGCCCTGATTCAAAGATACCGGGTGCTTCAACAAGGGGCATTCCCGAATTGATGGCGTTCCTCTTGTATATGGCGCCGAAGGATTCGCCCACTACAGCCTGAATCCCGAGGGCCCGGAAGCAGTCCACGGCCTGCTGTCTCGACGAGCCGGCTCCGAAATTTCTCCCGACCACAAGTATGTCCCCTTCCTTCGCTTTTTCCGGGAAATCCTCCCATCCCTCGGTGTTTCCGAAGGCGTACTTCCCCATCTCCTTCACATCGGTGATGTAGAGCCACCTGTTGTGGAATATCATGTCCGTATCTATGTCATCCAGCCTCTTTCCCTCGCCATCGGTTATGAGCCAGATTCGACCCTCCAAAATCTCCGGTTTCACTGCCCCACCTCCTCTTTCGTTGCAATCCTGCCGAGTATGGCGCTAGCCGCCGCTGTTTCCGGGCTGGCAAGGTATATCTTTCCGGGCCCCTGCTTGTTCGGGTAATTCCTGTTGGTGGTGGAAACCTCTATCTCTCCTTCACCCACGAGACCGCACATACCCTCGGCGCAGCCTCCGCAGCCCGCATTGGTGAGAACGACCCCACCGGCATCCATGAGAATATCAATAACTCCGCTCCTGATAACCTTAATCCAGACCTCGCGCGTAGCAGGCGTTATCTTCAGAGTTACACCCTTCTTCACCCTGTGCCCTTTGAGAACACGGGCCGCCGCCTCAATATCCTCGAACCGGCCATTTGTACATGAGCCGATGAACACCGTATCTATCTCCACCTTTCCGACCTCAGAAACAGGCTTAACGCTGGTAGGGGACGGCGGAGTGGCCACGAGAGGCTCAAGACCATTCACATCTATTTCGGTTTCAGTAACATAGTTTGCATCCGCATCGGCCAGAACCGGGTTGGCCTCCCTGCCGCTCCTCTCTCTCAGGAAGTCAAGAACCCTTTTATCCGGGGGTATGAAGCCGATAATTCCGCCCATCTCGGTTGTCTGTGATGCAAGAGTAATCCTGCCGGCAAGGTCAAGGGAATCGATGGCATCGCCGTAGTACTCCATGGCCTTTCCCAGTGCGCCCTTGGAGCCCAGTTCTCTCATAACTGCAAAGGTCGTGTCTCTTGCCGTGGCGCTGTGCTGTCCGGTTACGGTTATTTTCATGGTTTCCGGGACCTCGAACCATGTCCTTCCAGCCCGAAATGCAAATGCGATATCGGTATCTCCCATACCCTGACCGAAGGCACCCACGGCGCCGAGAATATTGTAATGGGAATCGGTCCCGACCGCCGTGCTTCCCGGGAGTACAAGGCCCTTCTCCATGAGAACATGCGTCCCTATACCCTGATCCACATCGAATACTCCCGTGCCCGTCTCTTTGGCAAAATCCCTGCAAACCTGCTGGTTCACCGCATACTTTATGGTCTTGGCCGGAACGCTCAGGTCAAAGGTGAAAAAGGTCTTCTGCGGGTCGGCGAGATAATCGCTGTTGTAATGCTTTCTCAGGTGCTTTACCACATTGGGCCCTCCGAAGTCCCTCGCGGTCCTCACATCAAGGTCCAGCCAGATTATCTCTCCCGGGTCCACTCTGTCCTTCGAGTGCGATTGAAATATCTTTTCAACTATTGTGGGCATGTAATACCACCGGAGAGGGATAGAAGGGGGATTTAAAAAGGCTGTGCTGACACAGGATAAAGGCACCCCGGGAAAAGGCTTTAACTATATGGTCCCATTTCACTGACATGGAAGAACAAGTAATGAGAGCGTACAATATCTGGCCGTCCTTCCCGTCCATTTCCATATCGGGCACGGCCTGTGCACTTAACTGCCGCCACTGCAACGGGGTTTACCTCCGATTCATGGAAGGGCACACCAAACCGGAAGGCTTCCTTGCGGCCGCAAAAGAACACATGAAGAGAGGCGCGAAGGGTTTTCTAATCAGCGGCGGATGCGATTTGGATGGGAAAATGCTGAATCTTCCCGAGTTTCTGCCGGCCATAAAGGAACTGCACGACACGGGAGCCATAATAAAACTGCACACCGGGTTCGCCGACGAGAAACTGGCGGCAGATATAGCCGATTCGGTTGACATTGCATCCATGGAGGCAGTGGGAGACAACGAAACGATACAGGAAATCTTTCACCTGAACTCCGGCGTGGAAAAATATATTGAGACATTCCAGAACCTGAAAAAGGCAGGGGTGAAATATATCGCTCCGCACATCGCCGCAGGCCTGCACTACGGGCAGCTTAAAGGGGAATTCAGAGCACTGGAGCATTTGAAAGAGGTGGGGCCGTCCACCATCTCAATAATTGTCTTTAGCCCGACGAAGGGCACGGAGATGGAGGGTGTGCCAGCCCCGGAAGCGGAGGTGGTCGAGGCAGTGGTGAGGCGGGCCAGAAGGCTCTTCCCAAAGACGCACATTATTCTCGGAGCACTGAGGCCAAGAGGCCCGGCCACGGGAGTGGACAGTGACAAAAGAATTGCAATAGAACTCGCAGCACTCAACGGAGGAATTAGCGGAATAGAGATGCCCTCCGCTTCATTCATGGAGGAAGTGAAGAGAAAAGGGATGAAAATAAAGAGGATAGAGGCCTATGGGGTGCTCCCGCTGGAATACGAGAATATGGTGAAAAACTACTTAGAGTCCGAAAAATAAGGAAAAAAGAAAGGTTTTAGAATTTCAGTATCTCTCCCTGTTCCTCTGATTCGGGTTCCGTTGGAGGTTGGGGTGCAGGAGGTTCGGAAGGCGCTTCGTAGTAATCGGGGCTTTTTGTTTCCTCAGCCGGACTCTCATACTCCTGAACCGGAACCGGAGGCATCTCTTTTGGCGTCCGGGGGCCTCTGATGAACATAATACCTCCGATTATTCCTATCAGCACCAGTATCACCAGAAGAATCATGAGAATTCCCGGAAGGTCTATGGGGAGTCCAGCCGATGACTGAACACCGATCTGCTGGGTCTGGGAGGCCGTATTACCACGGTACATGTTGTCGTATGTAATATCAGCATTTATCGGGTATGTGTTCCCTCCTTTCATATGGGAACTCGCCACAAATGTGAATTGGAAGGTGGTGTTTTCTCCCGGTGCGAGACTGTCTACCTTCGGAGCACCGTCTAACAGGGCAATGTCTGAAACGCCGAGAAGGCTCTGTACCGCCAGATTGACCTGCAGGTTCCTTGCAACATCATCTCCGGTGTTCCGTACATTAACGGTTACCGTGAATGTCTTCCCTGCCTTGATGTCTCCGGCGGATATCTCTGTTATTACAGGATTGGCACCGGAGCCCGTAATCAGCATTCTTGTGGTAACCTCGTTCTCAACCGTGTTTCCACCGGCAATATCAGTGGCTGTAACCTTCATGGGAACATCATAGTATCCCGCAACAGTGCCCGCACGCATTTTCACCTGAATTGTTATGCCTACGGAACTGCCTCCGTAAAGCCGTGAAACATTATACGGCTCCGACCATGCCGCAGCGGCATTCTTCGTATTCACGAATGGCGAAGAGGAGCCTGTAGCAACAAAGAATGAGAGATCTCTGTAGTTTCTGGCCTCATTGTTCTGCACAGTGAAGGAGAGTGTATTTTCTTCTCGAATAAGCGAAGCCGTACTCTGTGAAAGACCCCATGAAGGAGTGATTTCCATGTCGAAAACATCGCCCACCACATCAAACATCACATAGGCGCCGTCGTGCAGGGTTTTGGAGTCATCGGGTTGATAATTAAAAGAGGCACCCTTCACCTCTCCGTACCAGTAGGGCATGTAATGAGCGGAGCTGCCGTTATCAGGCGAGGAATGCCAGGTCCACTCGGACTGCACCGTGCCGTTCTCAAAGCTTGCCTTGAAATCGAATAATACTTTGTGCTTACCGGCAGGGAGATGAGAATCTATTATTATTTTTATGACTTTGGAGGCCGTCTGACTCATGGAGACATCTCCGATGCTCACCCACTCATCCTTATATATCGGAGTATCCCCCTCGTATCTCTCCACCTCCTGAGGTATGATAAAGTAGTCCTTGCTCACCTGATCAAGGCGTATTTTCAGGTCAGTAAGATTGACATTTCCAGTGTTCGTGAAAGAGAAACTTATGTTCATAGTACTGATTCCCCTGTCGATTTGAGAGACATCGGAGGACATCTCAATGGTACCCAAGGGCTTAACGGTCACATTTACATCCGCCGTATCATGCACCCTCTGCCCATCCACCGTGTAGTCTACCGTGCATTTGAACGAATACACACCGGGCAGTTTGTCCTTTGTCAGATTGAAAGAATAGGACTCGGACCACTCAGGCCACCACGAACTGTAATAATAAACATCCGCCTGATATGCACTTGCCACCGCTGGATTATCTCCTGCAAACTGGAAGTCAGAGTCAGGTACGGAGATGTTCCAGTATACCTCGTGTATGTCGGTTGGCGTATTAAGATCCAGATTAAGGGAATGACTGATTTCTCCGGGGTATGTCGAGGTTTGACCCGTAATAACCACTCTGGGACCCACATTGAACAGGATATAGCCTTCGTAGGTCTGCAGCGTGCCGTCACTCCGATCCTTGAAAGAGAGATGTGCCGTTATGTTATAGGTCCCGTATGCCGTATCCGGGCGTATGGTGGCTGAAAAACCAGAGAAAGTGTGGTAAGACCAGATATATATAGTGACATCGTCCGGGACATCCTGTGTATGCCAAATGAACGGAGAGGTTACCGTATTGCCATCTGCGTCCCGTACTGCGCTGCTTATGGAAAGATTGCAGTTGTCTATTGTCGTCTGTGTACCGATTCTTATGTCAAAACTCACATTTTGTCCGCGATATCTCGTATAATCATCCAGTGTGGTTGACGAGATATATACTCCGTAACCGTTGTCAGTATTTATAACCTCTGCATTGCCATGCCCAACAACAATTGCTAGGGCGGAGAAAAGCATCAGCCAAACACCTGCAACAGCCATTATTTTTCTTGCTTTTTCACTCTTCATTTGGAATACCTCCGAAGGGGGAATAGATTATAAGGTATAAGTATTTTTGCTCTTGTTAGAACAATGTAGAGTACGGAAATTATTTCGCCAAAGTTTAAAGAGGGAAGAAACTGTATCTTCTGTGACCAAATTAACCAACCGAAAAATAAGATGGATTGTGCGGCACTGCGCTGAAATCAGAGATTTCAGCACGATTGAGGCCGCA
>JAJSAE010000069.1 GCA_024281315.1 archaeon
AGGAAGTTTCTGATATACAATATGATGCTAAAACTGTGAAAAACAAGAGGTTTCACACGGTTAAAAAAACGATGGGGTAGAAATAGGGAAGGTGAATAAGCGCAGTCTCTAACTCAGAATGGAGTTATGCAACAGAGCACACCGGACTCAACGGAGGGACCGTGGCCGGGATAGAGGGCTTTTACATCCAGAGTTCGGAGGAATTCTATGCTTTTTACCAATTCGGACAGGCTGCCGGTGGGCAAATCCCAGCGCCCCACGCCGCCATTGGCAAAGACCGTATCGCCCGAAAAAAGGAAGCCGCTCTTCCGGTGAAAGAGAACGATGCTGTCCTCGCTGTGGCCGGGAGTTCTAAGAATCTCGAAGCCTTCCAGAAATGGATAAAGAGATGAATCCTCAATCTGCAATTCTTTCACGCTCATGGAAGGAAGAGGGATGCCGAACAATGCGGCTCCTGTGGAAATCTTGTCGCCATAGTTGAGGGCTCTGGCCCCGCTCCTCTCTGCTAGGATTGGTATCTCTCCGAATATTCTTTTTATAACAGGTACGCCGGCAACATGGTCTATGTGTCGATGGGTGAGAATGATGGCTTCCGGTGCAGGAAAATCATTTTTCCGCATATCTTCCGCGGCGGCCGCAGCCGTTTCCGCCATTCCCGCATCCACAAGAAAGGCATGCGGGCCATTTTCTACCAGAAAGATGTTGCTGGACTCAAAACCTCCGTAAAATGCGGTTACATGAAATGAATGTGGGATTGACATCTCACTCCGGCCTCTTTATCATCAGTTTTCTGCGGGTCCGATTCTGTCTTGCGGCCTCCTCACCCTTTACATCCACCTCGGCATCATAGAGCAGAAGGACGAACTTCCTAAGAGCCAGCTCGGTGGGGGCTTTCACATCCAGCCCGACCTCCTCCGCTTTTCTCCGCACTATCGCCATCCCCATATCGTAATCGCCGTACTGGGCGCAGAAATCCTGAATGATGGAATCAGTTGCCCTGATAAGCCAGTTGCCCGCCTCCACAACCTTTCCTGCGGAAATTACAGGTGATTCGGGGGCCTCTCCGAGTACCGCCCTGCCAAGGGCTTTAAACATGTCCTCCACATTTTTGCCAGTCTTCGCACTTGTAAAGAAGTAAGGGGAGCCGTACTTATCAGCAAGAGCCTTTATGTCGGATTCGGAAATGCGGCACTCCAGATCGGACTTGTTCACGGCAAATACGAACGGCACGCCGCCCACCACGGAAAGGGCCTCGGGAATCCAGTAGCCCTCAAGGCTCTTCAGGGTCTCCGGTCGTGTCGCATCGCAGACGAATATGATGCCCTCGGCCCCCTTGTAAGAGGAACGCTGTATGCCGGTATATCCCTTCTGGCCCAGAATGTCCCAGAGCATCATGGTTAACTCCACCGTTTCAGCCTTCATGCGCAGCTCGATGACCTTCTTGGTCACCTTGGTGCCGATGGTGGTTATGTACTTATCGTCGAATTTGTCCATGACATACTTTCTGACCAGAGATGTCTTACCGACCGCCCCGTCTCCCAGCAGAAGGGCCTTCCGCTTCACTCTTTTGAACTGCATGTCACCGAACCTGAAAGAGGATGGTCATATAAAAAGTTTTAAGAATGAGGAAAATCTTTTATCCATCCCTCCCCATCTCCTTCCGGTGATAACATGAACATCGAAGAGATAAAGATAGAAAAGGATGCGTAAACCAATGTGATAATCGGCCAATCCCACTTCATGAAGACTGCGGAGGACCTGTACGAGGCCTTGGTGAATTCCGTGCCGCAGATGAAGTTCGGACTTGCCTTCTGCGAGGCATCTATGGAGAGGATGATACGGTCGGAGGGGAACGACGAGGAACTTCAGAGACTGGCGGAGAAGAACGCCCATAAAATCGGAGCGGGCCACTCCTTCGTCATAATGATTAAAGACGCATACCCCATAAACATCCTGAATGCTGTCAAGAATGTGAGAGAGGTCTGCACAATCTTCTGCGCCACCGCCAACGATGTGGATGTCCTTGTGGCCGGCAACGGTCGGGGCAGAGGCGTAATCGGGGTGATAGACGGGGAGCCGCCTCTGGGAATCGAGAACGGCGAGCAGAGGAAGAAGAGGCGGGAGTTTCTCAGAATGATAGGCTACAAGAAGTAGTTCAGCGTCTGTAGGCCCTTTCGTAGTAGTCCGTTATCTCCCAGTCTGACATCTCCCCATCTCCCTGCTCGGAGAGAGTTAGGCCGGAGCGTCTTGCCGCAAGTCTGGCCACTCTGGGAAGCCTTGAAGAGCCCTTGAACGAAGTAATGATCAGTTCACCTTTATGAACACGGCCGGAGAATGTGCCGATTATCTTTCCCCCGTCAAGAACCAGGGATGCGGCCCCCGTATCCATGTACTGCTTCAAAAAATCGGCGAGATACAGCCTTGTCACCGAGTCCTGATAGATTATGAGCGAGTCTTTCACCTTTACCTTGGGAAGTTTCTTTATGTCCTCCGAGGGAACCCAGAATATTCTGTCCTCATTCGTCAGGAAGAAGCCCTTAACCATCTTCCCCTCTGCCTCCATTTCGCTCAAAACCGCCCTTACTTCTGAATTGCTCATTGCAAAGCCGGAGAATGAAGAAAGATGAGAGGGATTTACGAGGCCAAAAATACTTATCCATGCCTCCACCAGCATCCTCACCGCTTCTTCCCGGCCCATCTCCGGTATCTCCGGCACCACATAGCGGCCGCGGAAGTCCTTGAACGCAAGTCCCGAGCGGAAGATGCTCTTGAGGGCACTACTTGCGCTTTCCTCGCCCATGAGCGGGCTGTTCTTCACCTCCCCTGCCGAAAGTGGGGCATAGTTCCTTATAAGTTCCAGAACCTGTTCCTCCTCGTGCGTCAGTTCCTTTTTTCTCAACAGAGAGATAAGGCCTGCGCTTTCCGTCTCTATGTAAGAGAGATACGGAGGGATGCCATATCCTTTCAGCACCTTCCCCTCTTTGTGCAGATAATCAAGGGGATACATCCTCCTGACGCGCTGGCCAATCTCCGGACCAGAACGGAGCGTTATCTGAGATTTTGCCAGCTCCGTGGTATCTCTATGTCTCCTGTCTTTCGAGAAACCGGCCCTCCACAGCATGTAATTCAGGGCCTGCTCCCATGAAACCGAGACGGGAGCGATATTTCCATATATCAGAGAACCGTTCATCTCCATGAATCCGTGTTTCTTCAATTCCCTGACATCCATTCCTTCCGGTATCTTCTGGATGCTGGCAACAGTGAGGCCAAAGAACGAGTAGTAGGCCATCAGTTTTTTCAACGCATTCCCGAACTCCTCCGGACCGACTCCGGGAAGATCGATATCTCTTATGTCTATGCCGCCGTTCAGTGGCCAGTCTTCTATCATCCCCAGAAGCGAGCCGCCGCGTATCGCTGGGTGCATCCATCCCTGCCCGTATCGCGCATATAGTTCCCTGCGAAATGTTGCGGCCATGGGGCCATAAAGGGATACGAATGTAAGAGGAAGCATGATATTCCCATCGGAGGAAACAGGGTTTTCCAGAAGGTGAAGGTCCTCTGGCATCAGGTAAAATTCCGTATCGCCGCTCCCGGTTATCACTGCCTCCGCTCCGATTCTTTCCAGAGCTCCTCGCACCTCCATTCCAGTAAAATCCGTCTGATACCTTATCTCGGAAAGGGGGGCGGGACCAGAGGATTTCAGATATGTTTCGACAATCGCCGCAATGGCTTTCTCTCTCTCCGGCAATTTCGTCTCGTTTGTCTCCAGAAGCGAATACAGATTTCTCCTCCCCCATAGTTCCCTCCCCGTAAATTCCCTTACGATGTACATGTTCTCATCCAGAATGCGGAGAGCGGGCCTCAGTTTATCCGAGGGTATTCCGGTGTGAGCGGAAAGATCGGATACGCCCATAGGGCCTTTTTCAAGCGCCGACAGTATTGTTCTCTCGAAAGCGTCCAGATTGCCGGGGTGGTGCGTTCTATATGCGCCTATGTAAAGAGGCACCTTCTCTCTCCGAACATAATGGACCCTTCCACTGATAAAACGGCCCCGCAGCAGCTCTCCGCTCTGCCTCAATTCGTCCCACTCATCCATTTTGAAATCCGGGACCCTATTATAAACATCCAGCGGGTCGCCGGCATGGCCGAATGTCTCGAAGTAATCATCTATGCTCTCGAAACTTCTGGTCAACTTCCACCCCTTCAGGGCACGCACCGCAGCCGCGGAATGGACCCTCTCCCCCCTAAGAATGCTGTGATAATCCTCCGACAGAATGAACTCGTTATCGTGGTGAAAACTCCCGGAAATAACCGCTCCGGCGTGCTTCATCTCCTCCAGCGTCGACAGCACATGATGCTCCGGCGTGCCCAGCCTGTGGGCCAGTTCCTGCACCCCCATGGGGCCGTAATATGAAAGGAGAATCCGAATGCCGCGCTCCACTGCGGCGTCCTCCGCATGCACCATCTTTTCTCTATCAATCCCGCGCCATTCCTCTCTGACAAGATGAATGAGGCGGAGTTTTTCCAGGCGGTTAAGAAGGGCGAGGGACTCTTTTTTATCCCCTCCTGTCTGTTCGGAGATTATATCAATTGCCGCACCTCTTTGCACACCCTCAAGCGTAGCCGCAAGCTCCCTGTCTCTCTCGTCATAGGCCGTCTCCGGCGGCATTGCCATGAGAAGTTTGGCCAGTTTCACGGAGGCGAACATTCGCTGAGACATGTAAACAGAGACTATCCTCCAGCTGTCCTCCAGCGGCTTTGCCGCTCCCTTTACCTCCTCGAATCGGGGGCGCATGGCCGGAGGCAGCCCTGTTTCATTCTCCGGGTTAATGGGGATGTTGTCCATGAGGTCCAACAGATGCTCGGGAGTTATCTCCTCCGCTAGACGGAACTTCCTCTCGAAATGCTCCTTCAAGCGCTCTGGTTCTATTATCGGACCGCCCGGCGTGGCGGTAACTCTGCTGAGGATTCTGGTGTGCAGTTCCTTCAAAAGAGCGGTTCTATCCTCCATAAGCACAATGTCGGAGATCCCGCTGAGGACGATGCCGTAGGAAAAGGGAGAGGGGGAATCGGTGTAATCCTGGTGCTTGCAGACCCATTCGCCGGAGCGGATTCTGGAAAGAACATACTTTGCGCCGTCCACATCCATGACAGACCTCAGAATCTCCCTGTATGTCTCCTTTATCACCGGAAAATTCTCTGCCGCATCTATGTCGGCCAGAGCATCAAGTATCTGGGCCGCCCTTCTCTGCTGCTTGCTCACGGATATGCTGTGACCGAGGTAACTCCTGAGAACAAGAAACGAGCGGCCGGCACAGTGTCGGAATCGCTGCCTGAAAAGTTCGGTTCCGCGTATGGCGGTGCCGAGAATTTGCTCCACCTCATCGGGAGAAATGATATTCTCCAGACCCTCTAGGTCCACACGAACGGGCGAGGTTATCATAAATGCGTCATCGCTTATGGAAATACTGACACCCCTTTTCACCTCTTTAGCCAGTGCGGCGGCGTATGCCCTTGAAAGAGCGTCGTTCACCCTCCTGCCGAAGGGGAAATGAAATATTATGTTCCAGAGGCCCTGCATGTCCCGGTATCCCTCCACAAGAAGCTGCTTTTCCCCCGGAATTCCGGCGACAATGGCTTGCTCCCTGAAATAACTCAGGAGAGAGCGGGCCGCACCGGAATCCAGATGATAGGTCCCCGCAAGATACGCCTGCATCTCCTCTGCGCGCCGCTTCCCCTCTTTGGCGGTTATATCCTTGTACCCTCCTATATTCTCCCTCATGAAATCCCTGAACTCCGCCACCGCCAGCGACAGGTCGAAGGAACGCGGAAGCATCTCCCCACTCCATGACGGCACCGTGGGCTTCTTCCCCCCTGCGGACTTCACCAGAACCGTTGTTCCTCTGGTCTTTATGAACTCGTAACTCCTGCCCCCCAGAACAAAGACA
Organism: archaeon; assembly: GCA_024281315.1. Taxonomy (GTDB): domain Archaea; phylum Thermoplasmatota; class Thermoplasmata; order JAJSAE01; family JAJSAE01; genus JAJSAE01. The sequence continues at coordinate 5,949 of JAJSAE010000069.1, forward strand.
TCGCCGGGAGATAGCTTTTCCACAAATTTCTCTGATAACTCACCGGCAGGCCCGGCCCCCATAACTATGACCCTGTAATTTGCCTCGTCGGGTATTGTTCCGAGATTGAGGTAGTAGATGGTCCTGCTCCCCCTCTTTCTGCCGAAAATCCCCTCTTCTGGGTCGTACCATATCTTGGAATATATGCCCTCGTGAGAGCGGCCCCCCAGATACTCGAGGACGGAGATGTAATCGTCCCAAGATAGGGTGTGAAATGTGTGGGAGCGGCGAACAAGGTCGTATGCCTCCTTTATGTCCCATCTGTCATTCAGAGAGAGAGAGACTATTCCCTGCGAGAGAACATCAAGGGGATTCTGCGGTATGCTCACCCGGTCTATGTGGCCTTCCGCCGCCTCCTTTGCAAGTACCGCACACTCCACCATGTCGTCAAGGTCGAAGACGATGAAACGGCCTTTTGCGGTCTTTCCCACCGAGTGGCCCGCCCTTCCGATTCTCTGAAGACCCTTTGCCACCGATTTCGGGGAGCCTATCTGAACAACGAGGTCCACATAGCCTATATCTATTCCGAGTTCAAGGGATGTTGAGGTAACTACACAGCGGAGTTCGCCATCCCTCAGTTTCGCCTCCACATCCAGCCGCGTTTCCCTGCTTAAACTTCCGTGATGGGCGGCTATGGCCTCTATACCTCGCTCCCGCAGTTTGTAGGCCACGGTCTCCGTTGAACTCCGGGTGTTCGTAAAGATAATCGTGGTGCGGTGTTCTTCAATCATCTCAACGAGAAGGTCGTACATTCTCGCGTTTACGACATCATAGGGGACCAGTGTCATATCCTCCACTGGGGAGATTACCTTCAGGTCCAGATCCTTCCGGCCTTCGGCCTCGACAATATTCACCGGTCTTTCCACAGGTTCTTCGTCGATTATTTTGAAACCCCCGAGATATCTGGCAATCTCTTCAATCGGGGCCTGTGTGGCCGAGAGCCCGATTCTCGTTATGTCAGGACTCATGTTCTGGAGAATCTCCATGGTGAGGGATAGGAGGGAGCCGCGCTTGCTGTCCGAAATCTCGTGTATTTCATCCACAATCAGGTACTCCACAGAGTCGAATCTCTGCCGGAACTTCGGGGTGGAAAGAACCAGAGCAAGAGATTCTGGTGTGGTGATGAGGATATGCGGCGGTCTTTTCACCATCTTCTGCCTTTCGTACTGGCTGGTGTCACCCGAGCGGACCGCAACCCGTATTTCCCGCATCCCCGGATTCTCTTCCAGCATCTCGGCAAGAGGGCGCTTCAGATTCTTATCCACATCGTTAGCCAGGGCCTTGAGCGGCGATACATAAACCGCATATATTCTGTCCTCAAGCTCACCCCGCTTCCCTTTCAAATAGAGCTCATTTATTATGGCGAGAAAAGCGGTCAAAGTCTTGCCCGAACCGGTGGGGGAAGAGACGAGAACGCTCTCGCGGTTATGGATAAGAGGAATGGCGTATGCCTGCGGCTCTGTCAACTCGTCAAAGTGCGCCCTGAACCATGAGGCCACGGGCGGTTCCAGCATCTCCATGACCTCGTCGAATGTGTATCTCTTTTCCGCCCTTTTTATCCTGCCGGACATCTTATCACTATCGTTAAACCAAAACATATTGCAACGGTGGTTTAATAGTTTTTGTATGTGGACAGAAGTGGGTATTTTGCCCTCTTTGAGAGAAAAACTATTTATATGGGCACTATCATGTTGCATAAAATAGGCGGTGGCTCCGAATGGGAATGGGGCAGTTGCCTGTAGACACATAGGAGTGAGTAAATGAACGGGAAAAACGACGGATTAAAGAAAGGAGTGGCAGTTCTGCTGGTCCTTCTTATGGTTAGTAGCGGCTTTTTTGTCATAGTGACGGATAGCGCGGCGGCAAAGAGCAGTGACATGAGCGGCACCGCAAACCCCGCAGATATGGGGCCGGTGCAGGAGAAGACGGGGACAAATAGTGGAAGCGATAGCGCAACCAGCACAGGGAGCGATGTGAACTCGAATGCAGCAGGAAATGGTGCAGGACAGGCCACTGTGCCCAATGATGCTGGCGGGCGCGGCCCGAGAGAGAAGAACACCGCACAAAAGGATGTGAAAACACAGGCCGCACACCCACAGGTTACAAAAACGGGCATGGATACAAATACAAAAAGATCGAACGAGAGGCGCACTTCGGAGAACAGGGAAACCGTGAATACTGCGGAGAATCCGGTTTATGCCGCATCCGTTTCCGGCAACCCTGCGCCGCCCATATCATCAAGCTGGAAGATTGGTACAATCTCTGATGTTACAGCCGGAAGCGGCGCACAGCCGGCGGCAGTCGGGCCCGTTGTGGTTGTGTATGATATGGATACGAATAAAACATACGCCAGCATTCAGGATGCCATAAACAACGCAACCTCCGGAGACCATCTGATAATTCGGGGCATGGCCTTAGAGAACATCTCCGTGGATGGAAAGACGATACAGATAGTCAACTCATCGTTTGACCTCATCGGAGACATTAGTGTAAGGAACGGCGGCTCTTTGCTTGTAGACCCGTCATGGGTCAACATGTCCGGGAACTGGTACATAGATGCGGGGGCGATAAATGTAACCGACAACACGATTGTCCAGTTCAACAACTCCTTTGACGGTGAGTTTGGGATACAGGTGAACAGCACGGGCACCCTCATCATCCAGAACGGCAGCAAGATACAGTCCAACGGAACAGCCCAGTACTGGTTCCATGTCCTGCCGGGAGCCAGCCTTTTCATCAACGACAGCGTAGTAAAGAACTGCGGCTGGAACGACAGCGACCCGGGGCCGATGATACAGGCATCTGGCCTTTATGTGCACAATGGCACATTCACCGAGAACGGAGCGGGCCTCATCCTTTTTGATGTGGACGGTGCCATCGTAGAGAACAGTACATTTTACAACAACTTTATGGGCGGAATCGGACTTATCGATGGAGCGGATGGGAATTACATAGCCAATAACAGCTTCGACGGGGCAGAGGGAATTCACATGGAAGGCAGCAGGAACAATGTCATATCCGGCAACCAGATGTCAAACACAACATATGGTATATATAATCAGATGTCCAACACAACATACGGCACATATAATTCATATTCTCCGTCCAACCTCCTCCAGAATCCGGGAGCGGAAACCGGCGACCTTTCCGGATGGACAATCGATGCGAACGGAGGAGCGGGGTGGAATGTCGTCGATGGCGGAGGCCGGGACAGCAGGTATTGCTTCGTGACCTCGTACGATTGGGATATAAAGCATCAGGAGATTGACCTGCTAGCCGCAGGATACACACCGGCGTTCCTTGACTCATCTCCGGATATAACGGCTTCAGAATGGTTCTACAGCAGAGTAGACCAGACCGGCATGTATGAGCTGAAAGTTGAGCTTCGCAATGCAACACATGCGGTCATCGCCAGCTGGGATACCGGTGTAAAAGACGCTCTTCCAAGGACTACATGGATACTGGAGAACCACACCTTTGCAGGATATCCCACCGGCGTCAGATATGTCTATTTTGAGGACCGTGGCAAGGATACAAGCTACTGGAGCAATTGGTATGGCGCACGGATGGATGACGCATCGCTAACTATCAAAGGATACGATAGAAATATCATAGAAGGCAATACCATAAGCGGTCCCGGCTACGGCATATATCTCGATGGCGTATCATATAGCACCATCTCCAACAACAGCATCACATCATACAGCGGCATCTACATGAACAATTCGGATAACAACACGCTCTATAACAACGATATTACCTTCGGCAACAACAAATACGCCAACCTTGTAGCATACTGGAAGATGGATGAAAGCCAGTGGACAGGAGTCTGGGGCGAGGCAAGGGATTCATCCGGAAACGGACATAACGGATATGCACGGAATGGGGCCAACACCAATGCGTCCGGTTATTACGGAAGGGCCGGAGACTTTGACGGGGTAAATGACTGGGTCTACATCTCGGATGGCGGCAATGCCCTAGACCTAACAGGGGACATGACCGTGGAGGCATGGATAAATGCCCGGAGTTTCGGATGGTATGATGGAATCGTGAGCAAGTACCAGAGCTGGGGTGCAAATGGCTTCACCCTCCGACTTAGCCCTGTCGCACCATACAACACCATAGACTTCTGCGGCCGCACAGGAACCATTCCGCTGAATGCGAACGAGTGGTACCATGTGGTCGGGGTCATGCAGGGAGGCACGGCTAACATATATGTCAATGGAGTTCTAGACACTTCGGGAGCACCGGCGTATACCCGCGTCGCCAACTGGAATCCCGTATCGATTGGAGGAGATTATGTATATAGCGGAGGAAGATACTTTGACGGTCTCATCGACGATGTTCGAATATTCAATAGCGCCCTCAGTCCCGAGGAGATAAATCAGACATACAACAGCGAGTTCGCTTACGGTATTTACATGAAAGATTCGGCGGACAACAATATTTCTTTCAATCCTTCCATCAGCGATATTTCCGGATACGGGGATGCGGCAATCTATCTGGACAACTCCAGTCCAACCATATCATACGCAAACATGGACAACTCACTACAAGGTCTTGTTTGTGTTAACGGTGCGTCGCCCCTGATGGTCAGTTCCCAGATCTTGGGCAATGTGGTGGATGATGTTTATGTGAACGGGAATTCGCACCCCATCCTGTTGAATACGACATTCAATAAAGATCAGGGATATGTGATCGATTCTTCCAGCAACCTGACGGTGGAATGGTATCTGGATGTCTATGTCCGGGATGCCGGCGGAGTGGCGCTTCCGGGAGCATGGGTCAATCTCACAGACAGACAGGGCAACTACATCCCTGCCGGAACAACCGACGCTTCCGGGCATCTGGGTCCGCTTGTTCTTGTGGAATATGTCCAGAACTGGACAGAAAAGGATTACTACGCCCCATACAATGTATACGCTGACGACGGGACTAACTACGGCTCGGAACCCGCACTGCTCGATACCTCCATGAGCGTTTACATCACCGTCGGCCTTCAGTATGTTCATAATATCGAGCAGGACACATGGTATCCGGGGATACAGCCTGCCGTAATCATGGCCAACCCCGGAGAGCACCTGGAGGTCTATGGAGGAACGCACAACGAGAGCGCTCTCGTGGACAAAGAGGTGCACATAGCAGGCGTCGGTTCACCCCTGCCGGTCGTTAACGGGAACGGGGCCGGGCCGGCATTCTATATCGATGCGGAAGGCGTGGAGATAAGCGACCTGAACATTACGAACACCGGAGCGGCGGCCAATGAGTACGGAATCTATGCCGACACGGGCGGATTCGACATACATGACAACCTGTTTCACACCCAGAATTCCGGGGTCTATGTGGACATATATCACTACAACGAGGGCTCGATGAGTATCGGAGACATGAGCATATATAACAACAGGATGGAAGGAAACGGAATATATTTTAACCGCATCCAGTTCGACCACCCTCTGAGGGATTCCACAATCACCGTGGGGCAGATTGCCATAGACAACAACTGGATAAACACCACATTCGGCAGCGGTATCGAAATAGATATTGAATACACACAATACCTCTATGGCAGTACGTCTGTGGATATGGCAGGTATCGTAGCAACGGGAAACCATATCAACAGTTCTTCGGAGTCGTTCTATCTCTATATGGACTCTGTCGGGTATTATATGTACGACACCTCCTCTTTCGCTTTCGGCGACATCGACATCAGCAACAACGATTTCATATCCGAGAATTCGGATGTCATCTATATCGATATCGGCGATAGCGGCTATTATATGTACAACTACAGCAGCTGGTCGCTAGGCACCGTGAACATCGCTGACAATACCATTGTTGCTAGAGGTCCATGGTCATCTGGCGTTGAGACCTATATTTATGACTGCGCTGAAGAAATGTACGGAAATTCCTTCGCCACCTTCGGCCCATGGAACATCCTCCGGAACGACATCACCGCCAGATATGGAGTATACACCGGACCGGAGTACTGCGGCTATGATATGTATGATAATGCGGAACTGGTTTTCCATGACTGGAACATAATGTACAACAACATCGATGTCACCGGGACAGGGCTGGAATTTGACTATTATGACATTGGTGAGGAGATGTACGACAACAGCAGGGTAAGCGGCGGAAACAACAGGATAATGTACAACACGGTAACTGCGGAGGCCAACGAGGCCTACTATCTTTACTACGACTACATCGGATACGACATGTACGACAGCAGTTATGTTTCCGTCGGCTGGACGAACACCTCTTATAACACATTCCATTCGAACACAAGTTATGGAATGTATGTAGAGATATACAATCTCGGAGCATACATGGAAGGCAGCAGTCAGGCACACATCGGAGACTTCCTCTTTAACGACAATGATGTTCTGTCGAACACGAGTTATGGCATATATTTCTATGGATGGTATGAGAACGGATATTATAACAGTGGAAACAGCTATGTTGAGTTCGGCGATGTGCTGGTGAACGACAACCGGATAACAACTAATGAGAGCACGGGGAGTTATGGAATATATCTTGAGGACTGGTACGACAACGGGGCATACCTGATGGACTTCGCAACCGTCGTATTGGGAAACTTCGAGGTCAACAACAACACCATAAATTCCGGAAGCAATGGGATATATGTGGGCAGTTGGTATGGTTGGGGATACTATCTTTCCTATGATTTCAACTCGGGGACGCCGCAGCCTGCTTCCTGTCATGTCTCTGTAGGCCATATGCAGTTCAACGGCAACATAATAAACTCCTCGGGCGACGGGATTTATATCTACTACTTCGAAGAGATGGGCGAAGAGATGTACGGCTCCTCCACTTTCACCATGAAGAACTTTGAAGTGCGCGGGAACACCATGAATACACAGGGTTATGGAATCTATGCATATTATATGGGGTACTTTGGATATGACCTGTATGATCAATCCGCAGTTACCATAGGTGATTTCCTCTTCAATGACAATATCATATACTCCGGGGATACGGGAATATATATCTCTTACTTTACTGACATAGCAGAGGAAATGTACGAATACTCCCAGTTCGGTATGGGCAACTTCGAGATGTGCCACAACACGGTCAATTCCTCGAGCTCTGACGGCCTCTATCCCGATGAGATAGAATACCTCGCTTACAATATGTACGACAACTCCCGTGCCACATTCGGCGACTTCCTGTTCAACTGGAATACGGTGACCAACGCTTCCGGCTATGCCTTCTACTCCGACTACATAGACTATCTAGCCTATGAAATGTATGACAACTCCATAGCGGTCTTCGGAAACTTTGAGTTCAACAACAACATAATGCACTCCACGGAGGCCGGAGTCTATGTCTATAACGAATACTGGGGCTACTCCATGTACGACTCCTCACAGGCATATTTTGGCCATACACAGATGAACGACAATACTGTGAACACCACCGGAAATTCGCCTTGGGTCGTGGGTATAGAGATGGATTCGATGTATGAATTCGCCTATGAGATGTATGATAACTCCTATTTCGAGATGGGTAATGTGGAGATATGCAGGAACACCGTGAAGACCAACACTTCCGGCAGCGGCAATGGCATAGAGGCGGACATATATAACATAGGATATAATATGTATGACAGCAGCCGTGCCGTCTTCCATGACTTCTTGTTCAACGACAATAATATAAGCGCTGGCGGCGAGGGCATATATTTCGAAGATTTCTCTTATATCGCATACTACATGTACGACTATTCCAGTTTCAGCATGGGGGATGTGGACATGAACGACAACATCATAAGCGCCGGCGGCGATGGCATATATTTCGTGCCATACGAGGTAGGTGCATACATGTACTACGGTTCATCTGCCAGTATCGGAAGCAACCACATAATCAACAATAACATCACATCTGTGAATGACTACGGGATATATTCGTGGTGGTGGTATGATTTCGGATACGAACTCTATGAGAATGCCCATCTGGAGGTCGGTAGCTCCATAATTACCAACAACACGGTATCGGCGGATGTGGATTCCGCTATCTGCACCGGCCCTTACGAGGCAGGATACGATGTTTATGACTCATCATCGGTGGTCTTCGGCAACTACATTGTTTCGAACAATACGGCCTTCTCGAACCAGAGCATGGGAATAGTGTTCTATAATTATGAAGTGGGACTTTATCTTTATGACGGCTCGTACTCCTACTCCAATAGCAGCGTGACAGTAGGGGATATCGAGATAGAGGGCAACGATGTAACGGCCCCGCAGGACACGGGTATATATTTCTATTCCGGGGATGTGGGGTATGATGTGGAATATGATTCCCGGGTAATAACAGGTGACACATCCATCAGGAACAATGCCGTAGATGCGTACGACGGGCTTTACCTTGAGGTGGACCGCATGGGATATGGAATCTACGATGATGCCGTGGCGAGCCTTGGAAGCCTTGATGCCGGAAATAACACGATAAACGCCAACACCTCCGGTGGATACGGTCTATACCTGAGGATGTATCGGGTGGCATACAACCTGTACAACGACGGCCGCTTCACGGCGGGCGATGTTTATCTGCACGACAACACCGTACTGGGATCTGGCACCGGAATGTATATTGGGTACGCAGATTGCGGAGCAACTTACAATAATGCATACGGAGAGATTCCCGGCACCCATGCCTACAACAATGACATCACCGCATCTGACTGGGGGCTGCGCCTTGTCGGGTCCCGGAACCCGTACGCATACACGGGCGGAACACAGGTCTGGGGGCCGGTCAAGATATACGATTCGACCATCAATTCCGGCAACGGAACATATATTTATTCGGATGCGGCCAGTACAAAGCCGGATGTCCGGATAAACGATGTCACATTCACCAAGACCGGAGCTTCAGGTCCCGGCAACGGAATCGCCGCATGGAACGGGGCCGCGACATTCGAAGGGTGCAGTTTCAGCGGATACTCACAGGGCATATATGCCAACGGCACGGACCTGACCGTTGGAAGCAGCAGTTTCAGCGGAGTGACCGGATGGGACATAAACATGACCGATGCGGCCCATGTGTTCATGGTGGACGACACCTTTAACAAGGCAAATGTTCTCTTCCAGGATAATGCATCCATACTGGACATAGGCTGGTACATCACAATCAATGTGATAACACAGACAGGAAACGGAGTGCCTTATGCGGATGTCACCTATACATCCAATGTCTCCGCTCCTACCGTCTTTACAAAGAGTCTTGTAACCGATGGAAACGGGCAATACCTCGATATGCTGAGAGAATACAGACAGAATATAACGGGAATTATAGAGCAGTATAACAATTACAACATGACAGGGACCAAGGCCGGCCTCACCGGATGGCTGGTTCCCGACCCGACGCCCATAGATGCGAGCAAGAATGTTTACATCGTTCTTACGGATACTGACCCGCCGATTCTTGGCGCAGATACATCCGATACCGCGGGAACGACGGGAGATCCGTTCACATTCCGCGTTGATGCCACGGATACTATCGGGATGGACTATGTGACCGTTTATTACAGATACGGAAGCAGTGGCGCATATACCAGTGCAGTTATGAGCAGTAGCGACAATATCAGCTGGGTACATACCATGAGTCTGCCCTCCAACTTCATCGGGAACATGGAGTACTACTTCATCGCAACGGACCTTGCGGGCAATACAGACACATCTGGAACAGTAGCGGTACCTATAACTGACAATGATGCGCCGTACGGGCTTGTCGATAACTCACCAGCGGTTGCATACGGCCCGACATATGAGTTCAACATGACCATAAGCGATAATATCGATGTTACTTCCGTAACCGTAACATACTGGTTTGATTCCGAGAATCACACCACCACCCCGATGAACGGCGCAGGACCCTGGACTTACACAATAGACCTGAACTGCTCGTGGAACAGCACCCTTCACTACTACTTCACCGCAAGCGATGCGGCAGGAAATGTCTTTACCGGCCCCACAACTGATGTACCGGTGAATGATAACGAAGCGCCTGTGATTACCGCGGACAATTCCGATACTGCTGCGACAACCGGCGATGAGTTCCATTTCAGTGTGGACGCAACGGACAACTTCGAAATCGGCTCCGTTACGGTAATATACTGGTTCGGAAACGGAACACATTCCAGCACGATATTGACCGGCTCGGGAACATACGCCGGAAGTATAGTTATTGATAGCGGCTCCATCGACACCCTACACTACTACTTCAATGTCACAGATGCAGCGGGAAACTATGTTATCAGTGATACCGTAGATGTTAATGTCGTGGATAACGACCTGCCGGTAATCGCAGACATGACTGTGGGTAACCCTGTGAAGGGAAATAACTTCATAATCCTCGGAGAGGTGACCGACAATGTGGGCGTTTCCGGTGTTTATCTGGAGTACTGGTTCGATGATGGAATACACGCCAATGAATCCATGCTGGGTGTCGGCGACATCTGGATATTCTCCGTAAGCATGCCGAAGGATGCGGTGCAACTGCATTATATCTTCCATGCGGGCGACGGAACGGGATGGAACTCAAGCTCTGAAACAATACTGGACACACAGGAGCCCATAGATAACGAGGCCCCCGTGGTGGTGGACTCCACGACAGCCGTACCGATAACAGACAGGGACTTCACATTCTCGGCTGCAGCTAGCGACAATGTAGGTGTTGCCGGAGTTTATGTCGAGTACTGGTTCGACAGCGGAGACCACAGCAATATATCAATGACAGAAGCGGATGCACACTGGGAATTCACCATGAGCGTTCCAGCAGATGTCACGGAACTGCACTATGTCTTCCACGCCGTCGATACATCCGACAACTGGGCCAGCACGGCAGAGGCAGCGCTCACCGTCGAGGCAACGGCCAGCGACAACGAACCGCCTGCAATAACGGACAGCACCACAGGAGTGCCCCTGAGCGGAATGGCATTTACATTCTCGGCCGATGTGACCGATAATATCGGTGTTGCCGGAGTTTATGTCGAGTACTGGTTCGACAGCGGAGACCACAGCAATATATCAATGGCAAACACAGGTAGCGAATGGGAGTACAGCATGATTGTGCCGGCGGAGGTAAGCAGGCTCCACTACATCCTTTCGGCCAGAGATACCTCCGGTAACTGGAACTCCCTTGCGGAGAAGGAACTCAATGTGCCAGCCCTGATAATCGATACCGAAGACCCGGTAATCGTATCCATACATACAAGCGAAAGTGCAACGGAAGGGGCGGACTTCTCCTTCACCGTAACTGCCACGGATAATGTTGGTGTGGGAACTGTCTATGTGGTCTACTGGACCGATGAAAATGAGCAGGCCATGGCTCTTCTGACCGGTGAAAACGGCACATACTCCGGCACCATCGCAGTACCTCAGGGCTCGCAACTGCACTTCTATCCCGTTGTAAAGGACCTTGTAGGCAACACGGCGCAGGGCAACCAGACCGACATGGACATCACGCCGGCCAGCGGCGGCGGAACCATCGCACCGTCAAGCCTAGGGGGAACGAACCTGCTCCTGATAGCCATAATCGTTATCCTCCTTCTGATGGTCATCTACCTAGCGGCCACAAGGAACAAGGGCGGAAAGGGCGGCACTCCCAAAGCAGCAGTAGAGGAAGCACAGGAAGTTGAGGAACCTAAAGAGGAGGCCGTGGATGAAATGGAAGCGCCGGCACCTGAAAACACAGAAGCATCTGAAATGACTGAAGAAAACTCGGAGCCAGAGCAGGCAGAAGCACAGGAAGAGGCAGGAGAAACATCAGGTGAGAGCGCGGAGACCGAAGGAGTGCCGGAAGAGGAAAAGGGCGAGGTTCTGGACCTCGCTGACTTCTGAAAGCAACCCAAAAACCCTTTTTATTTCTTCTATTTTTTTATCTCTCTTGTGGTAGCAAATGATAGAATGAACTGCACGGAATGCCGGAAAGAGGCGGGAGAAGGCTGGCGAGCGGAAGATAGGAAACGCATAAAAAGCATGGACACATATTGGCCTCATCGAACAGATGTGTAGAAAAGAGGACGGTGAATGATGTGAAAAGAGATTTTGTCGGGACAGACCCGAAGAATACGCTGAAACTGATGCCGCTTCCCGTGGTGATAGTGAGCGCAAGAAAGGGAGGGGAAATAAACGGCATGACTGCAGCGTGGGTATCGCAGGTCTCGGCCGAGCCGCCGGTTATCATGGTGGCAATAAGGAGTGAGAGGTACACCTGGGAGATGATGAAGGACACTGAGAATTTCGGGATATCCGTTCTCGGAGAGGGGCAGGAGAAAATTGCGGGGCTCTTCGGCAGCGTCAGCGGGCGTAACAAAAACAAGTTCAAGGAGGGAAATATTGAACCGATCGTGTCCGATGACGGCCTACCGCTCATACCCGGTTCCGTTGCGGCCTTTGTCTGCCGAAAAACGGAGGTTGTTAGTATCGGAGACCATCTGGCGGTCTTCGGAGAGATTCTGAAGAGCTGGAAGGGGGAAGAAAAATACCCGCTGATCTGGTACGGGTGGAATATATCAAAACTGGGAAACGGCTCCCGCCCGGAGTGAGAAACACCTTTTCCGCTTAATCGTGCGGATACCCGCATTTTTTCGTTTATAAGCGTTTTCGGCAGTGAAGGTTTTGGCTGCGGACCCACCCCTTTATTTCCTGTGGAGATTGTGTGAAGGAAGGGAAGGGACAAATAGTTCCGACGCATTGGGGGTTACATGAACTGGAGAAAAGATTCGCATGGAATATTCGTGAAATTGGACAGAGGAGAGGAACTGTTTCCGTCTCTCGAAGAACTGGCGGAAAAAGAGCTTCATGGCGGGGGGTGATTGTCATGGCCATAGGAATGCTTAAGGATTCCGTCGTTGGTTACTACAACGGAAAAGAGTATGAGAAGAGGGTATTTAAAAAGGGCCACGAACTACTCGGCCTGCACGGAAGCATACGGATTCTCAATAGCACGGGAGAAGGGGATCTGAAGGATGTGGAAAGATCTGGAGGGGGCGGACAGGCGAATATAAAGACGACGGAAGAGGGAGAGAAGAAAGAGAGAAGGATTGGCCTGCATATACACTGCATGATGGCTAATGACAGGCATGAGGTTGTGGGAGGGCATCTCTTCTCAGCCACCGTCGACCCGCTGGTTGAAATGTTTATAGTGCCTGCGGAAGAGGCGCATCTAACGGTTAAGTTTAACGAAAAGACCGGACTGGATGAAATGAAGATAGAATCGAAAATGAGTGAATATCTGGAAAACAAAGAGTAGTCAATGGTATAAAAAAGGGGATGTAGAGTACGGAAATTATTTCGTCAAAGTTTAAAGAGGAAAGGAAAACGGGGGAGACGAAAAAGGGAAAAGTGTCAAAAAGGAGAGAGTATAGAAAAAGGAAAGAAGGAAATAGGATATGCCGGAAAAAAAGAGAGTAATCCTCTTTACCATAAAAGAGGAACAGGGAGAAATACTGAGTCTCATAGACACGATTGGGTATGAACTCGTAAAGGTCTTCTATCAAAAGAGAAGGAAGCCAGATCCGAATTATTTTCTTGGAAAAGGAAGATTTGAAGAGGTCCAGGAGTTTTTGGGAGTTAAGGATGAGGATGAAGAAGACAAGGAACTGAGAACGATAGTCGAGAAGATTGAGGGAAAAAAGAAGGAAAAGGAGAGAAAGAAAAGGAGAGAGGAAGCGGACATCGATGCGGTCATTGTGGATGCCTCCGTAAGGCCGGGCCAGCACTACAGGCTAGAGATGGGTCTGGAACTGGAATGTATAGACAGAATCGGTCTCATCCTAAGCATCTTTAAAGAACACGCACATACAAGAGAGGCGAAACTCCAGGTGGAACTTGCAAGACTTCAGTATCAACTACCTCTTATAAAAGAATGGGTTCACAGGGGAAAGGAGGGGGAAAAACCCGGATTTATGGGCGGTGGCGCCTACGATGTGGATGTATATTATCTCATGGCAAAGAGGAGAATAAGCCGCATAAAAAGGATGTTTCAGGATATTGAAAAAGATAGGGAGGTAAAAAGAGAAATAAGAAGGAAGGGGAATACAACGGTTGTTGCCATCGCCGGTTATACCAATGCCGGAAAATCAACGCTTCTGAGGACTCTGAGTGGTGATGATAATGTTTATGTGGACGATAAACTCTTCGCAACACTATCTCCGGTTACGAGAAGGGCAAAGGATAGAAGAAGACCCGTTCTCTTTACGGATACTGTGGGCTTCATAGACGACCTTCCCACCGAAACCATAGAGGCCTTCATGTCAACATTGGAGGAAATTTTTACAGCCGATCTTGTGCTTTTAGTGATAGATATAAGCGATTCTGAGGATGAAATAAGAAGGAAATTAAAGGCCTCTCTGGATATCCTTCTGCCGGATGTGGGAAACGATAGAATAATCTATGTAGCCAACAAGACGGATACACTTTCCGAGAGAGGAAAAGAAAGAAAGATAGCTTTTGTTATAAATAATATAGGAAATGACACGATTTTTATTTCCGCTCTTGATGGCGATGCGAGAACAAGGGTTATGAGAAAGATATACTCCAGAGTCAAGAAAGGGAGAAATAGAGTATTCATAAAATTACCTGCGGAGAAAGAGGAGACCTACAGAGCCATCAATGAGATAAAAAGAATAGCTATTGTCTCTTCCATGGATTTTAAGGACGAACGGCTCGAAATTACGGCCTATGTTCTCAGAGATAAGATCGATCATCTGGAACACATTGTGAGCGGCCTTAAAGGTGAGATTATAGTCTTCCCGGAAAAAGATGATGATGTTCCATTATATGCCTGAATGATGAGAAATAGATGGATGGTAAACGGATTTAAATTTGAGTATTTAATGGATGATTAGTGGATAGTACTAATGACTAGGGTTGGAAGGTAATTGTATTAATGAAAAATCGGTGATGATAATGGATTCACATCTTAATTCTGAACTCGTCCATCTTCTCCAGAACCATGTCCTCGTATCTCTGGGGCAGGCTCCATCCGAGATATTGAACATCTTCAATGTTCCTTATGAACTTTGACTTGCTGTTTTCGGTCAGATATTTCTCCAGTTTCTTCACCTTCTTGAAGTGGTCGTAAACCCACCATGCTCCGAGTATCAAAACAGCAGGCGATAGGAGGAGAAGCCAGAGATTCCAGTCTCCGACTTGTGTAGCTACTGCAGAAAGACCAGAAAGGAGGGACGGAACATTATTCTTGAAAAAGACACCTACCGTTGCTATGAGCGTTCCTATTCCGCCGACAACCGAAAGAACGGCTCCTATTTCCATTCTGTATTCCACGCTGAACTTCTTTGCCATTTTGCTCACCTCTTCTTGTATTGCCTCGGTGGGTTTATTGAGTGGGCCCGTCCGGATTTGAACCGGAGACCTCCGCCATGTCAAGGCGACGTCATAACCAACTAGACCACGGGCCCTTCACTTCATTCAGGGCCCTAGGCCGTAAACATCCTCCGGAGTTTACTCCTCACGGGCCCTTTATCCTATTTATTTGGCCCTAGCTTCCGACTATCGTCGGTCACCACGGACCTTTTCAGTTTATTCAGGCTCAAGCACTTGACTCTTTCCGGTTGCGGCGAGCCTTTATACAGTTTTTCCAGTCCACCCCCTAGTTTCGTATCATTCAGGTGGTGTTTTTATGGCTGGTATGACGGGCTATAAACTTTCTCTATTTATACCTTATCTTTAAATGAGGTATCTGTAGTATCCCGAAATCATTTAACGCTTCAATCAATGAACAGGGACGGGGAAGTTTTTTTATCCATAGAGAGATACGCCCTCATGCGTGTGAAAATAGACGGAGATAAGAAAGAGATCCGCTCGGTATGGTTTGAGAAGGGTAGAGTACTTATGATAGATCAAAGAAAACTCCCTCTTTCACTGGAAATAAAGGGGTTGGGGACGGTGGATGAGGTGTGCATATCAATAAGGGAGATGTGGGTAAGGGGTGCGCCGGCAATAGGAATAACCGCTGCGTACGGAATGGCTATTGCTTCATTAACAGGTGAGGATGTGAAATCGGCGGCAGAGAAGCTTAAGGCCACCAGACCAACCGCTTTCGATCTTTTCTATGCTGTTGATTACATGCTTGAGAAAATAAACATAGGAGATGATCCTGTTGTGGCCGCCGAGGAGTACGCCAATATCATAATAGAAAAGTGTCGTTCCATAGGAAACGAAGGGGCCCCCCTCATAAAAGACGGCTTTCGAATTTTGACTCACTGTAATGCCGGCGCCCTTGCTACCGGAGATTACGGAACATCCCTGTCGCCTATCCGCACAGCTTTTTCAGAGGGAAAAATAATCTTTGTTTTTGTGGACGAAACGAGACCGAGGCTTCAGGGTGCGAGGCTTACCGCATGGGAGTTGTATCAGGAGGGAGTCCCTCACGCGGTGATAGCGGATAATGCGGCCGGCCATTACATGAGGACCGGACAGATTGATATGGTCATTGTGGGGGCGGACAGAATTGCCGGTAACGGGGATTTCGCAAACAAAATAGGAACATATGAAAAGGCGGTTATTGCAAAGGAGAACGGCATACCGTTCTATGTGGCCGCGCCGGCGAGCACATTCGATCTTTCTCTTCCCGGCGGTGGAAAAATTCCCATAGAGGAACGGGATGAAAAGGAGGTTCTGGAGTTTGGGGGTGTGAGGATAGCCCCACATGGCTCGTCGGCAAGGAACCCCGCTTTTGATGTTACTCCTGCCAGATATGTTACCGGTTTTATTACGGAGTACGGAGTATTCACTCCGGAGGAACTGCCGAGCCTTATATTAATCATTAAGGGGCGAGGAGAATGAATGCGGGGATGTCGGATATTGAGCAGGGAGATATGGCCCCGGATTTTCTATGCCCGTTCTGCCGCACGGGAACCATGGTGCCCGCCGATAATGAGAGTGATGTTCCGGCCTATGTGTGCCCTGTTTGCGGCTCCTATCACGGCGAATTCCTTCATACCGGAAAAATTTTCTACTATACGTCGCTCCATCTTCGGGTGGGAAGGGCAATTATTGCGCGCAATGGCCTCGGAGGGCCGCACAGCATCCCATCGCTATCTGTGGAACTTTCTCATGAGATTGGGGGCGACACTAGTGCCGAGGATGTGGCACAGGCAATAGTCTATCTGGAACGGAATGGAGTGCTTGAGGTAAGGGACGGCCGGATATATGCCGCGGATAGCGTGGAAATCCCAGCTAAAATCGCCCCCAACAAGAGAACGAAATCGAAATCAGGAGAAACAGACGGGGCTGGTCGGCAGAGTGACATGCCGGGAGAGGTGAATTAAATGGCCAAATATCTTGTTACAAAGTGGTTCGGAGTCTTTCTATGTGAGGGGAGAAAGGTGTCCAGATTTCTTGTCTTCCCGAAAGATCCGCAGAAGATTGCAGAGAGAATAAGGACTATACAGATGGGGGATATCCTTGACGAGGAAAAGGAACTTTCGTTCCGGGGAATTCTATTTACGGACCCCCGCATGTCCGACATGGGAAAAGTCGTGGAGTTTGATTCCGAGTTTATCTTGCCCCATGACTACGGATTTTCCGATGACCTTCTCAGGGATGCCATGCTTCTGGCTGCACGGATGGAGATGTCATATACAGTCCCGTGGGACCGGCTGATAATTCAGGCTGTTGAGGCTCTCGATGATCTTACGGGAAAGGCCAATCTTCTGGCCGAGAGGACGAGGGCATGGTATTCCCTGTACTTTCCGGAATTCCCGTCCTTGTGTAGCGGCGAGGAGGAGATGGTTAAACTGGTGGCCGAATACGGAGTGCGCGAGGAGATACTGGCCGCCCTGGTCGATAAAGGAGCGCAGACGGAGGAGGAACAGGGCGTTTTTGACAGAAAAATCTCCGATGAGGACCTCAAAGCAATCCAATCTCTTGCAAAACTGGCATCCGCCACCTATGACGAAATTGCCTTAATCTCCGCATACATAGAAAAGAGCATGGAAGAGGTCGCACCCAATCTCTCTGCGCTCATCGGTCCCATTCTGGGAGCAAGGCTCATGGCTCTGGCAGGCGGCCTGAGACGGCTGGCAATACTCCCTGCCGGAACGGTCCAGCTTCTGGGTGCGGAGGCCGCAATGTTCAGGCACATAAAGGAGGGGAGCGATGGCCCGAAGCACGGAGTCATATTCCAGCACCCGATGCTTCATTCGGCCCCGCCGTGGCAGAGGGGGAGCATAGCAAGGGCCGTAGCCGGGAAAATAAGTATAGCCGCGCGTGCAGATGCCTTTGGCGGTGCGGACATATCGGATAGGCTGAAGGTGGAGCTGGAGGGCCGGCTGGCAAAGATAAGAGAGAGCAAGAAAGAGGCTCCGCTGAGGAGGAAGGGGAAGGGGGGAAGGAAGAGAGAGGGCGCCAGGGACGGAGGAAAGGCCGGAAATAATCGCAAGGGGAGAAAGGGCCGCAGTGAGGGAAAAAACCGTGATTCCGGGGGAAGTCGCCGCTCAAAAAGTCGACAGCGCAGGGGGTAGCCAATTCCCCAAATCTGTCCAACAACCTATATATAAACCCCACCCGCTTTTCAACCATCATATTGTGGTGATATCATGGAGACCATTCAAAACCGCGAATACAAGAAGGAGAAGATGAAGGAGATGCTCATGAAACTCCAGTCCGGCCAGGGCCCGGAGGAACTGAAGCATGAATTCAAGGCCCTTTTGAAGAGCATATCTCCTCTGGAAATCCCCATCATTGAGCAGGAACTCGTCAAGGAGGGTGTAAAGCCCAGGGAGATTGCAAAGATGTGCGACATTCATGTGGAACTATTTAGGGAAACGGTTAGCGGGGCCAGTGATGAGGAGGAAGAGGGCCTCCCGCGTGGTCACCCCCTCGATCTATTTTACAGGGAAAATAAGGAAATAATCAAGGATGCGGAGCTTCTCGGCCTTTACGCCTCCTCTCTTTCCACAGCCGGGGACGAGAAGACAAAGTCCGACCTTCTGGATGTGGTGGACGATATTGCAAGCAGGATTCTGAAAATCGGTTTTACACACTACAACCGCGAGGAGATGCTTCTCTTCCCGTACATAGAAAGGCTGGGCATATCTGCGGTTCCGACGGTTCTGTGGACCAAGCACGATGAGATAAGGATAAAGATGAAGCAGTTTGCGGGCCTTCTGAAGGGCTATGAAGGCACGGGCTGGAGCGAGTTCTCGGCACAGGTGAAAGAGAAAGGGGCCGAGCTGTCCAGAAAACTGGTGGACATGGTCTTCCGCGAGGACAACATCCTCTATCGCGCCGCCCACATTCTTCTGCCAGAGGGCGCGTGGGTTGCCATAAGGGAACAGAGCGATGAGTACGGGTATTACGGTCTGAAGCCGGAGGAGTGGCACACCGATGCGCCCCCCCTCCTCCCACACGAGATAACGGAAGGCCTTTCCGCTGACGATATTCTTTCCCTGCCTCCAGATGTACAGAGGCTCGTAAAGGCCACAGGAACGGAAAAAGACGATTATGTGCTTGTGAGAGACGGCGATATGGATATGGAAACGGGCTTCATGTCTCCCGAAGAACTCATAAAGATATTTTCGAGGCTTCCGGTGGACACAACATTCATAGACCGCAACGACAGGGTGCGCTTCTTTTCCGGTGGGGAGCGAGTCTTTCCGAGGTCCAAGAACATACTGGGCCGGAAGGTGCAGATGTGCCACCCTCCAAAGAGCGTCCACATAGTCAACCACATACTGGCCGATTTCAGGGCGAAGAAGAGGGAGAATGCGGAGTTCTGGATCCAGATGGGCCCGAAGTTCATACATATCACCTACTATCCGCTATGGGATGATAACGGGGAGTACATGGGGACACTGGAGGTCTCCGAGGATGCCGCGCATGTGAGGTCGCTGGAAGGGGAGAAGAGGCTGCTGGATTATTGATTATAATTTGTGTCAGGGACAGCCCATATTTCTCTTCTTTGCAGGAACTCCACACTAATAAGCACACCCCCAGAAATCCCCAGCCCCACCACTCCTACAAGCAGGCCGAATGATGGTGCATATTCCGCACTGGCCAGAAACACATAGGCCTCTCCTGCCAGAATTGAGATTATTGCCGATATCGGCCTCATATTCTTCAGATAAAGTGCGCCGAGGAATGCCGGTGCCAGAACCACGAGCCCGGAAAATGCGGCCCCTATGAGGAACAGCATTATGCCCTGCCCGGACCGGAAGAAGTAGAAGATGTAGAGAATGGAACCAAGGGCTAGAATCCATGTGATTGCTATGCTCCTCCTCACTTCGTTCGTTTTTTTATGGGAGCCGGTGTCTTTTACGGTCATGGTTGATATGGCAAACAACTGCGAGTCGGCCGTGGACATGAGGGCCGAAAGTGCGCCGACCATTACAAGATAATAGACCCAGTTCGGCGTGTATCTCTCCACCATAACGAGCATAACGGTGTTTGTTCCCGCCTCGACTCCGGCACCGTGGGCCCAGACGCCCACCAGAACGGGGATGAGGAACAGGAAGGAGATGAGGAATGGATAGAGGGTCATGCTGGTCTTCAACGATTTCTCGCTCTTTGCTGTGTAGAACCTCGTGAAGAGCTGGGGGAACATAGGATCAACGAAAATCCAGAGAACCATGAAGGAGAGCCAGATGCTCGGGGTGAAGAAGCCGCCGGCACGGGAGAACAGCCCCGGGTCAGCGGCAAACGCTCTTTCTCCTGCCGCCGCAAAGCCGCCCAGCGCCGATGAGATGAAGAGGCCCACAAGCAGCATTGCGGTGAACATGAGAACTCCCTGCACCACATCGGTCCAGCCGGAGCCGCGCATTCCTCCGAGAGAGACATAGGCCGCAATGACTATCACCACTACAACCGCCCCTGCCGCCGGATCAATACCCACAAGGCTCTGGAGGATGTATCCCGCACCTGAGGCCTGCACGGCGAGATAAGGCAGGGTGAACAGAATCATAACGAACATGGTCAGCCACTGTAGTTTCCTGCTTCCAGTCTCCCCGCCGATAAGTTCGGGAGCGGTGGTGTATCCCCTTTCCTTTCCCAGTTGCCAGACTTTCCTTCCGATAATATAGAACATGATCGGCATGAAGGCCGTTCCGAGAGCCATGACTCCGTACTCCCCGAAGCCGTACCTGTATGCGGCATCCGAGAATCCCAGAAAGAAGAAGGCCGAGAAATTGGTGGCCGCCATGGTGAAGAACAGTAGAATCGGCTTAAATGAACGGCCCGCAACGAAATACTCCTCCCCTCCTCTCTTTTTGCCTCCATATCTGTGCGCAAGCAGGCCGAGGCCGAGCAGGAACGCAAAATACAGCAGAACCACAGCGATTGCAAAGGCGTTCATTCAATCCCTCCAGATATGGCGGGAGAAGAGGATATAGTAAATCCCTGTAAGTATCACAATTATAATATGCCAGATTACCCAGACAGGCAGGCCGTGAAGAAGGGTGTTGCCGCCCCAGTTCCAGACATCCATAGCCGATATTACAAGCAGCACGAATCCCGCTGCAAATACGATACGCTTCCGTTTTTCGGGCAGTTCGTCGAACTTCATTAAATCAACTCCTGCCCGTTTCCTGGTTTTTCGAGCTGGAAGCGGGAAAACAGTGCTCGGAAGAATGCAATGAAAAGTACTATATGAATATTTCCGAGTTTTTCCGCCCCGCTCTTCACTCATCCATCTTCAGCACGGCCCCACGCCCGGAATTTCCGTTAACGCGCACTTCAATGGCGTTTTTCAACTGCAGATGAACCACATGCTCCGTTTCGGTTAGCGGCCTCTGGGCCTCCAGCCACTCCCAGTCTATGAATCCTTCCGAGGCCTTTCCGGTAACGGTGAGATACGGGATGTTCAGGCATGCTATGTTGTGGAGAAAGTGCGAGCCCTGCGAGTATTCGACCTTTATGTCGCCCATGGGTGTTTCCACCATTGTTCTGGTGTTGGATATCTGCTCCCATTCCACGGGAATACCCAGCCATCTATCCTTTGTCCCCCAGCGTCCCGGGCCGATAAGAATATACGGCCTCTCATCCAGTGTCTCGTTAATCCGACCTATCTCTTTGGCAATCTCAACGGTCTTCCCGCGGTCAAACCTCTTTCTATCTACAAACACGATGTCCTTTATGTTTGAGAGGACGCCGTTTCCCAGCGATTTGGTGGAGTATATCAGGTATTTTTCCCTGTTGCTCGCATTGAAATCCTCCACATCTATCTGCCTTTTAATTGTGAGAAGAGGACGAATCTGCAGGATGTGGAGCTCAGGTCGGCCGTTTTTGTTAAGGTGTGCGGCAAACTCTATTTCCACCGCGCCTCCCATTGCCATCTGGCACAGTGCCAGCGTATCTCTCAGAATCTCCGGGAGTGGATACATATCGTACTTGAGGATGTGCGCAAAGGTGATTATTCGGTAGCCGTCGTAGTCGCTTCCGTCCCTCAAGATGTCGTTCTGCGGGTCGTATATGCTGCCCACCCACTCCATTACGCCCTTGTTCGCCTCCGCCTCCGAGACATATAGTTTTCTTATGGTACTGCCCTCTCCCTCGCCCAGGTCAAAATCCTCTCCCGTCATGTCTAGGGCGTAGAATATGTTCTGGGAGTTCTGGAGCATCTCCTTTGTATTCGAGAAACCGAGAATGGCCTGAGGCCGCCGGGGCGAGAATGTCAGGAAGTTCTCTCCCTCCACCACTATTTTTCCGAGGCCCATAGCCAGATTGACTATGCCGTCCTCTCTCTTCAAGGGGGGTTGTGGGTAGAAATTGTAGGATTGGGCCACGCCGGAAAAGACGGGATAGAAGACATCTCCGAAGCGATTGCCCACGAGTTTCTGAATGACAACCGCCATCTTGTCGTCCTCCGTGGTGTGCAGGGTTGTTTTTATGTATGCTCTGGTCCGTTTGAAATATGTGGAGGCATAGACGAGTTTTATGGCGTCGGAAAGGTGTTTCAGCCTCAAATCATCGCTTTTTTCGTTATTGGGAAGGAGGTAGGTGGAGTATATCCCCGCAAACGGCTGGCTGTATGAGTCCTCCAGAAGGCTTGAGGAGCGTACCGCTATCGGCTCAGTTATAAGACTCAGATATTTTTTCAGGGCATCCTTCAGTTTCTCGGAAATCCTGCTGTCGAGAAAGACTTTTATTATCTCTCTGTCGGTAAGGCCCTTATTTCTTATGTCTCCCAGTCCGTTTTCCTCTATGAATGTATCGAACTCATCCGTGGCGATTATAAAAGCTGAAGGGACATTCAGGCCGTATTCCTCGTATTTTTTAGGGAATTCCGTCTTCTGGAAAAGGTATGACAGAAATGCGATCCCCCTCCCCTTTCCTCCAAGGGAGCCGCCGCCGAAGCGCGTGATTGTGTTCTCGTAGGCGAAAGCCTCGCTGCTGGAAAAGTCGGATATGACGCCCCTGCTCTTGTTCCTCTCTATCTCCTCAAAAACATCGATGAGGTATGTGCGCATCTCTTCTCCGTCTCGAAAATCGGAGATCTTCTTCGGTCTCAATTGGCGTGCAAATTCAATCTCTCCTCTGGCAAGGAGCCAGCCGGAGAACTGATTTTTTCTACCGTGGTATATGACGGACTCTGGCGGCACGGTCTTAATCATCTCTATGAATTCTTTTATATTGGAGGCCTTTCCGACAACCTCTCCTCCCGGAAGTTTGAAGACGAAGGGGCCGAATCCGAGTTTTTCCTTCAGAAAGTGCCGAAATTCCGAGATAAGGGTATCCGAATTCTTGTCCGCAAAGCTGACTCCGAACTCCTCCGCTTTTTTTCTCTTATCCACCTGTGTTGATTGAACAAGAACAGGGATATCCGAGTCTATGCTGGATATGAGGTGGAAGCCCGCATTTTCGTCCTTTTCTCCGTTTCTGGGGTAGGCCACATCGGTTATCACGCCTATAATGTACTCTCTGTAGTTCTGGTATATGGAAAATGCATCCTCGTAGGTCTCCGCCAGAAGGATTTTCGGCCTTGCCCTCTTCCTCAGCATTTTCTCCTGCTCGTTCACGCTCTCTTCCATAAGCGCCTGTGTCTGTCTCACAATCTCCTTGTACATCAGAGGAAGGAAGACGGAGTAGTACTCCGGCGAGTCCTCCACAAGGAGCATTACACGAACCCCGCCGTATCTTGTATCGTTCTCCACATTCCGTAGGTCCTCGAAGAGTTTTATAATCGCCAGAAATATGGCGGAATCGCCGTTCCAGAAGAAAACGCGGTCAATACCGTTCTTTTTACCCGGCTCGTGATAACGCCGTATCTCTCCAGCATCCGTTACCAGAAGCACTGTCGGCAGTCCCGGCTGTATCTTCTTTACCAGTTCTCCGAATTCCAGGGGGTCCGAGTCGAAGAGGTGGGTCATGGTGATTATAAGGTCGTATTTCTTCCTGTGAAGTTCCGCAAGGGCGTTTTCGGCCGACGCCACCAGTTTGACGCGCGGGGGCGATGTTATGCCGAGGCTGAAAAACTCCCCGAATATTTGCTCGGAGAGGCCCCTGTCTTCCTCCAGAATGAAGGCATCATAGAGGCTGGCCACCAGAAGAACATTTCTTATTCTGTACTGCATCAATTCCTGTGCGGGAGAAAAGATATCCTCCACATGGTTCATGATTCCCTTATCAAGAATCTCCTTTATTCCTGCCAGATCATCATTTTCGGGGAGAGCATCCCTCTTCGAGGCCATGGAGCCTGATATGGTGGTAGGATATTAAATGTTTGTCATTCAGTCCTTTTGCACCCCTTTCACGAACTCTCCGACTCTCTCCATTCCTTCCTTAATCTTATCATGGTCGTTTATCAGGGGGCCATAGGAGATTCTCACGCCGTTCTTTATACTCTGGCCGAATCCTCCGCCGGGTATGAAGAGAACGCCGGTGTTTTTCAGCACCTCAAGCATGAATTTATCGGCATCCATTCCCGCATCCATCACGGTGTAGAGGCCTCCCTGCGGCACCAGCCTCCTCATTCCCAGATGCTCATCTATGGCCTTCAGGGTGATATCGGCCGTGGCCTTGTATCTGGACCTCACATCGTTCAAATACTTCTTTAACTCTCCAGAGGGTATTGCCTCCTGCAGATACTCCTTTATGGCCATCTGATGGAGCGTATCGGGGCAGAGTATGGAGCACTGCTGCACCCGTTCCATCGCAGCGACCACCCTCGGGTGTGCCTCTATCCAGCCCAGCCTTCTGCCGAGTCCTCTGGCCCACTTGGAATTGGAATGCATCGCTATCATGTGCGGGTACTCGTTGGGGGACCACGAGAAGTACTCTGGCGGCTTTTCCGAGAAATATTGTGTCTTGTATGCGAAGTCCATCATCACGAATACCCCTTTATTCTCGCACATCTCCATTATATTCCTTACAAGGCGGTGTGGCATGATCTGGCTGGTGGGGTTGTCCGGGGACGGGATGATAATAATTTTCGGGTCATAGAGTTTTATTATGTTTTCGAGGTCTTCCATTACTTTATCTTCGTCCGGCAGGTATTTCCACTCCACGGGGTCGAACACATTCAGATGCACGATCTCAGCGGCAGGTACCACCGGGTTAACTCCCGTGGGGTTATGTATTATTTTTGTGTCCGTGAGTGCGAAGTCTATCTGCCCCCCGTAATTTGCGTATGTCGGGTCGAGAAGGACGACATCCTCTCCCGGATTCGCAAGCGAGACAAAGAGGTCGTGTGTGAGCTGCGTGGAACTCTGGCCGACAATTATGTTCTCCGGTCCGATCTCTTTTACACCGAAGACATCCTGCTCGAAGAGGGCCAGTTGCTCCCTGAGTCCAAGTTCTCCCGGGGTGGGGCTGTATGCGCCGCTGGCATGGAACCTTAGCGGGTCTTTTGCAATCTCGATATACTTCTCCCTCATGAGTTCGGGAACTTCGTGATTCACCCAGCCTCCGCCGAACGATATCACATCGTCCGGATTCAGCCCCATTTCGATTATGTTCTTCCTCTCCGCCATCTTCATTATCTGCCTGATGGGGGAGGGCCTCTTCATTTGCTCCTCGATTATGTTTGATAGTCTGATATATGCCATTATGTCACCTTCTTTTGTTTTTTACTACTTTTCTATCAGGATTACAACTCCGTTTATACTGATGCTGTCCACATCTACGCCGTGAGAAACAAGGGTTCTTTCGAACTCCACATGTTTTTTCGTTATTTCGCCGGTCTCGCCGTCAGGGAACCGTATTGTTATCTTCCCTGTCTTCAGGGCCTCTCGCAATTCCTCAGGATCGCTTTCAGTTATGAACTTCACGACATCCTGTGCGTGCTGCCTGAATTCCGGTCCTATCGCTGCATACACCGGCTTCGCTCCGCTAATCCTCTCCTCCGTGTGCCCCCTCTTTTCCAGGATGATTCTGGCGGCCTTCACCGTTGCGGCGATGTCCCTCTCGCTCCCCAGAAGGTACTCCGCCTTTTCCCCTATGATTTCCACTGTCTTCACTTCCGCACCCAGCGCCATCTTCCTAGAGGCCTTCCACGACCTTATCTCCGAGATAATGTCCTTTACCAGTTCTCCCTGCTCCTCTGCGTCCGGGTCAATCTCTCTCGCTTCCGGCCAAGGCGAGATATGAACGCTCTTTATTCCTTCCAGCTCAACATAATGCTCCTGATAGACCGATTCCGCAAGGTGGGGCATGAAGGGAGCCAGCAGTTTTGTCATGCCGAGGCCGATGGTGTACAATGTGTACTCCAGAGCCTCATCGTTTCCCGCATATATCCTGTGCTTCACCATTTCCAGATAGTGGTCCGCAACCCTGTGCCATGCAAAGAATTCCAGATCCTTCATGGCCCTGTCGAACTGGTAGTTATCCATGCTCTCGGTCATCTTCCCGACGAGCCTGTTGAAGGAACTGAGTATCCAGCGGTCGGTTATGCGAAGAGTCTCCGGTTCCTCCCTCCTCTTTTTAATGCCCTTGCTCATGAGGTTCTGCATGTTCCAGAACTTCTGCATGAACCGGGTCGCATGCTTTACCTCCTCCAGCCGGAATGCGTGGTCCGTTCCAAGAGAACAGGTGGAGGCGTAGTATCTCATGGCATCTCCTCCGTACTCATCCAGAATAGGCAGGGGGTCGATAACATTTCCCGCGGATGCGTGCATGGGCGTGCCGTCCGGGGCCATTATGAATCCGTGAATCATGATGTTCTCCCATGGTTTTTTTCCTGTAAGCAGGTACTCCCTCAGAATCGTGTAAAAGGCCCATGTCCGTATGATGTCGTGCCCCTGCGGCCTCAGGCTCATGGGGTACAGTTTTTCGAATCTCTCTTCATCTCTGAGATAGAATGTATTATAGAGGGGCGAAATCGAGGAATCCATCCATGTGTCGAACACATCGGTGCAGCCCTCCAGTTCTCCGCCGCACTTGGGACATTTCTCCACGGGCGGCTTATCCAGCGTGGGGTCCACATAGCAGTCTTCTTCCTTTGCGGGGACGATGTGGCCGCACTCCTTGCAGTGCCAGACCGGTATCGGCGTTGCGAAATACCGCTGCCTCGAAATTACCCAGTCCCAGCCGAGGGAATCGGTCCATTCGTTGAGCCTCACTTTCATAAACTCGGGGAACCAGTTTATCTCGTCCCCGATTCTCTTTATGTCCTCCTTGAACTTTGTGGTCTTGAGGAACCACTGAGGGACCTGAAGGAACTCTATGGGCGTCTTGCACCTCCAGCAGAGGCCCACATTCTGCTCGTTGTCCTCCTGTTTTATGAGCAGTCCCTCCTTTTTCAGGTCTTCAATTATCGCCGCTCTTGCCTCCCCGATGCTCATTCCGGCGTATTTGCCGGCGTTCTCCAGCATCTTCCCTTCCTGATCTATGGCCATTTCTATGGGAAGGTTGTACTTGTGCACCCAGTTAAGGTCTTCCTTGTCCCCTATGGTGCATATCATAACGATTCCGGTGCCGTACTCCGGGTCCACCGCCTCATCCGCAATAACCCTTACTTTTTTCTCGAATATGGGGGTTATCAGCATCTTTCCTACGAGGTGTCTGTTCTTCTCGTCGTCCGGGTGCACAGCTATCAGCTGGCAGGCAGGCAGGAGCTCCGGCCTCGTGGTGGCGATGGTGGCAAACTCCTCCTCTCCCTCTATCAAAAATCTCACATAGTTCAGTTTCGTCATGTTGTGTTTGTACTCCACCTCGGCGTCGGCCAGTGCGGTCATGCAGCGCGGGCACCAGTTAATGGGGAACTCCCCCTTGTAAACCAGCTCTTTCTCCAGCATTTTCAGAAATGTTATCTGGGTGATTCTGCGGTAGTACTCCGCGTCGGTCTGGTAGTAGAGTGAGGGATCCATGCTCTCGCCGAGAATCTCGAACTGATGCGTCATATCCCCGATATGGCGGCTGGCGAACTCCCGGCACATCTCGATGAATTCATGCCTTTCAACATCCAGTTTCGTAATCCCTCTCTCCTTCTCGACCTTGACCTCAATGGGCGTTCCGTTGACATCAAAACAGAGCGGGAAAAAGACATTATCTCCCTTCATGCGGTGGTATCTGGCCGCAAAATCTATGAGCGTGTAGCCGGTGGCATGGCCCAGATGCAGGGCCCCGGAGGCATACCTCGGAGGGTTGTCTATGCTGTACACCGGCCGGTCGGAGTCGAAGTCGAACTTATAGAGTTCCCACTCCTTCCACTTCTTCTGCCAGCGTGCTTCCTGCTCTCTGATGTCGTATTCGCTCATACCGGCGGGAAAGATAATGGGGGATAAAAGAGTTTTTGTTGGTCCGGATAGACTTCTTAGCGCTCCTCCCTCTCAATACAGGGATAAAATTAATAAGGGGCGGGCCTATTCCCTCTGGAGGTCAATGAACGAAGTACAGGTCATCGAAGCGTTTGCAGCCATAGGAATCATCATACTTCTGGGTTTCCTCGGCTCTCTTCTGTTCTACAAAACAAAGATACCGGATATTGTCCTGCTCATACTTCTTGGAGTCATCATCGGGCCGCATGTTCTGGGTCTCGCCTCTCCGGATGTAATGCATGCCATCGAGGTATTTTCCCCGTTCTTCATGGCAATCGCACTTGTCATAATCCTCTTTGACGGCGGTCTCAATCTGAACTACCAGAATGTTCTTGACAGCATCGGTAAGGCAACACTGTTCACGGTCCTGAATTTCGTGACCTTCGTATCTCTGGCAACAGTGGTGGCCTACTACTTCCTTGGGATAACAAACTGGACGATAGCCATGCTTCTGGGGGCCATTCTCGGAGGTACGAGCAGCGCCATAGTCATTCCTATAGTTTCCAAGATGAGCATCGGCGAGGATGCAAAAAACCTTCTCATACTCGAATCAGTCATTACCGATGTGCTCGTTATCGTTACGGTGGTCTCTATGGTTCACATCATGCTGACAAACACCAGCGACATGACCGTTGCAAGTAGCAGTCTTGCCAATGCATTTCTGGTGGCCATGGTAGTCGGCTTCCTCTTCGGAATATTCTGGCTGAAGAGTCTCAAAATACTTAAAGGAAAGCCGTTTTCTTTTATGATTACGCTGGCCATACTTTTCATACTCTATGCTGTGGTGGAAGGGGCACTTCATAGCAGCGGTGCCATTGCGGCCCTCATATTCGGCCTTGTCCTTGGCAATAAGGACGAGTTCGCCCGCATTTTCAAGAAATCACCCGAGGATTTCGTGTTTGACGAGCATATAAAACAGTTTCACTCCGAGATGTCATTCATGGTCAAAACATTCTTCTTTGTCTACTTGGGCATTATATTCAATCTGAACGTCCTGCTTTCATTTCCCATAATGATAGTCTCTTTAACCCTTTTTGCTGTTGTCGTGCTGGCACGGTTCCCCATTGCAAAAGCGGTAGGGCGTATTTCTCACATGACTCCGCGGGAAACAGAGGCAACATTCATAATGTTTCCCCGTGGACTCAGTGCTGCTGTCCTTGCCACCTATCCGTACATGATGCTCAGAAGCGCTCCGGTCTGGGACACTCTGAGTGCACATACTCAGGATTTTCTCCAGAATGATGTGGTCAATGTGGTCTTCGTCGTACTCGTGCTTACTGCCGTGGCGGCATCGGTGGGTACCATAATCATCGAAAGAAAGGTTCCCGCAGACGAGAAGCGGAAGGAGGAGGAAACGGACATGGACCCGACCACTATGTGGTATCAGACACATAACCCGAATATACGCAAGAGAAAGGTGGCCCGGAATAAAAAGGCCGAAAAAGCGCCTGGCGTTTCCGCCAAGGACATAAAAGAAGTAAATGCCAAGAAGGAGTACAAAAAGGCCGAAAAGATAAAGAAAACCCCTGCGACTCCCATCACGAAAAAGGCCGAAAAGGCGGAGCCGAAGAAAGGCGGAAAAGAGAGGGGGAAAAAACCGGAAACCCCAATAAAGAGCACAAAGAAATCTGAAAAGATGAAACCCGCCGCAAAAAAGAAAAAGGAGTAGACGGTGAACAGCATGGTTCTGGATGCATTGACTCAAATATTTATCATTTTTCTTGCCGCCAAGGTAATGAACGAAATATTCGTGCGAATTAATCAATCACCTGTAATCGGTGAATTGCTGGTGGGCATTATACTCGGGCCATCCCTTTTGGGAATAATAGGACACTCGGAAGTCCTGGATGTTCTGGCCGAAATAGGCGCCATTGTCCTTCTCTTTATGGTCGGCCTTGAAACAAGCGTTGAAGACCTTAAGAAGGTAGGAAGGATTGCGATTCTTGTGGCAATACTCGGTGTTATCCTGCCGTTCGGCATGACATACCTGACTATTATTGTCCTTGGCTATCCGCAGATTGAAGCTCTCTTTGTCGGAGCGGCAATGGTAGCCACCAGTATCGGAATAACCGCCAGAGTTCTTGCGGATATGGGGCTTCTGGATACGAAAGAGGCAAAACTTATTCTCGGCGCTGCCATCGTGGACGACATTCTCGGAATGATAGTGCTTACCATGGTCAGCGGAATGGCACAGGGAAGTTTCTCCATGTACAACACCGTCGTGATAATCATTGAGGCTGTCCTCTTCATCATTGCCATACTCTACTTCGGAAGAAAGATGCTCAGTCGCGCGACAGGGCGGCACGAAGTGGAGCAGTACCGTACAATAGAGGGAGATGTAACCCTGAAGTACAAGACAAAGGTGTACCGGCAGGACAGTGTTGTGGACAGGCTCCGGCAGAAAGATGCGCCGTTCATCATAGTTCTGCTGGCATGTTTCGGCATATCCGCTCTCGCACAGCGTTTCGGTCTCGCTGCGATAATCGGTGCCTTCTTTGCCGGAATGCTCTTCACCGATACGAAGGGTAGTTACGACGTGGAAGAAAAAATGCACTCCGTTTATGTCCTTATGACTCCGTTTTTCTTTGTGGTCATGGGGGCTAAGGTGGACCTCGGAGGACTTGCATCCTTCGGCATAGCGGGTCTGCTGATTCTCCTCTCCGCCGTTGCAATCATCTCGAAACTGCTCGGAGGCTATCTGGGTGCCCTGAAAATGGGGACTCAATCAGCTCTGATAGTGGGAGCGGGACTTGTTCCTCGCGGTGAGGTTGGAATTATCGTGGCAGCCGTCGGTCTGAATCTCGGAACAATTGATTCGGAGATATACTCGGTGATAGTGATGGTCTCCATAATAACAACACTATACGCGCCGCCGCTGATAAGAACCGCATACGGAAAGAAAAGCGTATGATAAAGCTCTGCGCTCCGTCATTCCATCATTATTTCAAGAAAGCGCTCCAGATGCAGGGCAAGAGACGGGTCATCGGTATATCCGCAGGCACTCAGGTCCGGTGCGGCCAGAAGGGCCACCTTTCCGTCGGCAACCACATCTGTTGCGATGAGACCTTTTCTTCTTACCACCTTTGTGTTCGGAGGAGTTTTAAGCATGGGGGCCGTTATAACCACCACTTCCACACCGCGTTTCAGAGCATTCGAGAGATTTTTCCTCAATTTTTTTCTTATTTGGCTTATAGCTGGCGTGGAGATTATAACTCTCACCTCGGCCATATCCATTACCTCTGCCAGTTTTTCCATGACACTGTCTTCTCCCATAAGAGTATAGACGAGCTGCGGCACACCCCTGAATTCCACGATGTCTCTGAGAAAGGCAATACGGTCGAATACGCTCTCTATCTCTCTGACAAAGTCTGCCGAGAGTTTTTCCGGGGGTTCCGCCGTATACATGATAGGTCTGCTCTCCGTACTCCTCACGAAACTTCTGTCTTTCAGCGACTCCAATACCTTGTAAGCGGAAGTTCTAGGTATCTTTGCGGTTCTGGCTATATTGTCAGCACTCCCCTTTTTAATGACAACCAGAGCAATATATGCTCTTGCCTCATAGGATGACAGCCCGAGTTTTTCCAGCCCGTTTATCAGCGAGAGGAACTCCTTCATCACATCCTTCCCTTCCATATCTGGAAAATTTTCCATATCCATTCTATCACTTTGTCGCAGAAACGGCTACAAAACATTTAAGTCTTTCCCTTGGTATTCCCTCATAGGTGAAATTATGTCGATGGTAATAAAACCAACGATACTCAAGAAGGGGCTACCAAAGGAGACAAAATCTCTCTGCCCCGAGTGTAAAAAGGTAATTCCTGCGCTCATGTACGAGGAGAACGGAAAGGTGATGTACAAGAAAACATGCCCGGAGCACGGGGAGTTTGTGGATATATATTTCGGTGATGTGAAAGCATATCTCAGAATGGAGAAGTGGGCCGTTGACGGCGTGGGCGTGGAAGATCCAGTTGCCGAGATAGTGGACGGCTTTCCACCGGCTTGCGACGGCTGCCCCTCTCACTTCAGTCATACCTCCCTTGCTAACATAGACCTTACAAACAGATGTAATCTGACATGCCCGATATGCTTTGCCAATGCGAATGCGGCCGGTTTTGTCTATGAACCGGACCTCGAAACACTGCGACGGATGATGGTAGACCTGAGGAGCGAAAGACCGGTTCCCACCGTGGCGGTTCAGTTCGCCGGCGGAGAGCCCACGGTATATCCGCAATTTATGGAGGCAATAAGCCTTGCCAGAGAACTGGGATTTGCACAGATACAGGTGGCGACAAACGGCATAAGACTCGCTCACGACCCGAACTTTGCGCAGGAGATGGTGAATCACGGAATGCATACCATTTATCTCCAGTTCGACGGTTTCAAGGAGCAGACATATATGACCGCCAGAAACAGGCCGCAATTTCTGAAAGAGAAGCTGTTAGCAATAGAGAACTGCAGGAATGTTAGGCCGAAACCGCTCTCCGTTGTTCTGGTGCCGGTGGTGGTAAGAGGCGTGAATGACGACGAAATAGGAAATATTGTTAAATTTGCGCTTGATAACCTTGACACCATAAGATCTGTCAATTTCCAGCCCGTCTCCTTTGCAGGCAGGATAAGCCAGAAAGAGAGGATTAACGGGAGATATACCACCGGCGACCTCATAAGGGACCTGAGCGAACAAACAGATTTCTTCAACGGGCCGGAGGACTTCTTCCCGATTCCGGCCGGTGCTATTCTCTCCGAGATGATTTCACAGATAACGAACGAGCCGAAACTCGCCTTCACCACGCACCCAGCCTGCGGCTCTGCAGCCTACCTGTTCAGGGACAAGTCCACGGGAAAGATCATCTCCATATCCAGATTTCTGGATGCCGACGGAGTTCTCGACGAGGCCTACAACCTTGTCATGAGCGGAGAACTGGAGAAGATGGGCAAGGTGAGGGGAGGGCTAAAGGCCTATAACCTGCTTAAGCGGCACATAGACAGGGAGAAGGTTCCCGAGGGTCTGGACATTCTGAGAACACTAAAGGACATATTCGTGCAGGGTAACAAGGCCGCCGTGGGCAAGCTGCAGTGGGAATCTCTTTTCATAGGCTCAATGCACTTTCAGGACCTATACAACTATGATATCGACAGGACAAAGAGATGCGTGATACATTACACTACACCAGACCACAGAATCATACCCTTCTGCTCATATAACACGGGACCCGAGTACAGAACCGAGGTGGAGAAGAAGTTCGGCATAAGCAAGGAGGCTTGGCATAAGAATAATCCAAACGGTCACATGATGGGCTTTGACCTCTATCCGGAAGGCGGGGAAATGCCCGCTAATATGAAGTTTCCTGAGAAGACAGAGGAGATATACAGAAAGCACAGCATCCCTCTCGAGTAAAACCTTTAAATCCAAACCCATTCCATTTACGGTGATAGAATGATCAGGATAGATGTTTCGAAGTGTATGCACTGCGGGGCCTGTGTGGGCACATGCCCGGTAAACGCCATGTTCCTGAATGATGCCGCTCTTGAGGTCTATGACAATTGCATAGACTGCGGTCTCTGTGTGAAGGTGTGTCCCGTTGCGGCTCTGACAATGATTAAAAAATAGGTGGTAAAAATGGAGGAGTTTGATGTTGTTGTTGTAGGTGCGGGGCCTGCCGGGAGCATAACCGCCAAGTATGCGGCCATGGGCGGGGCAACCGTATTAATGCTGGAGAAGCGACAGGAAGTGGGCTCTCCGGTAAGATGCGGAGAGGGTATTGCGCGGAAATGGATAGATGAGGTGGGCATTAGACTGGATAAAAGATGGATCGCTCACGAGGTAAAAGGCGCAAAGCTTGTTTCCCCCGACGGCACGGAGTTTCGCATAGACGAAGAGCACGCGGGCAGCGAGGTTGGGACCATAATTGAGAGAGACATCTTCGATAAGGCCCTTGCGGAGGATGCGGTTAAAGCTGGAGCCGAATTACGCCTCAAAAGCGCCGTGCGCAGCCTGACTTTCGAAGAATCCGGGAAAGTGAATGGAGTAAAGGTGGAGTCGTTGGAAGGGACCTATGAGGTAAAAGCAGGAGCAGTGGTAGGTGTCGATGGTTTCGAGTCACAGATTGGGCGCTGGGGAGGCATCAACACCAGCATCAAGCCCAATGATATAACCTCGGCGATTCAGTACAGGATGGTGGATATCGAACCGGACCCGGACTATGCCGAATTCTTCCTCGGAACCACATGGGCCCCAGGCGGATATGTCTGGATATTTCCCAAGAGCGAGACATCCGCAAATGTGGGTGTGGGGATCCTTCTCTCCAATGTGAATGAGCCGGGGGATGCCAGAAAATATCTTAATAAATTCATAGAAAACAGACCATATCTCAAGAAGGGAAAGGTGATAGAGATTGTGTCCGGAGGGGTTCCTGTTTCCGCACCTCTCGATGAAACCGTGAAAGACGGGCTTCTTCTTGTGGGAGATGCTGCGAGGCAGACCAATCCTCTGACTCGCGGCGGTATCGCCAACGGCTGTATTGCCGGAAAGATTGCCGGCGAGACCCTCTCGGAGGCTGTGAAAGAAGGTGATTTCTCCAGTTCGTTCCTGATGAGGTATGAAAACGGATGGAGGGAACGGCTTGAGGAGGAACTCTACCGGGATTGGATGGCCAAGGAGAAGCTGATAGGCCTGAACGACGATACTCTGAACAAGATGATAAGCGTGCTCTCCGAATCTGACATAGACGAACTGTCAGTCTACAGGATACTGGAGGAAATAAGGAAGAGGTACCCGGAACTCGTCAGGGAAATAGAGGATCTTCTTTGAGAGGCAATAGAAACATTTATCAAATAGGAAATAATACGGCATGGAGAAAGGGGAATTTCATGGAAGACGCCGAAGAGAAACTCAGCAGCATGACGGTAGCCGAATTAAAAGAACTGGCCAGAGAGAAGGGGATATCTCTTAAGGGAATTAAGAAAAAAAGGGAGATAACGGCCGCAATATTGGAATCCACCAGTTCCAGCGAACTGTTCAATCAACAGTCTGCAGCGGAAAGGATGACAGAGGACCTTGATGATGTGGAAGAGAGCATCAACGAAATAATGGCCGACACTCAGGAAGCAATCGCTATCGTGGAGAGCGACCGGCTGGTGGACGAGGAGAAAATCTCCGAAAAACTCGAGGATGCGCGCAACAGTATGCTTGATTTCAATACCCTCCTTCAATACCTCGAAACCCTTCCCAAGACATTTGACAAGAAGGATTATGCCCTTGCTCTTTATCAGGTGATGGCGGCGGAGCGCATTTCGGAGCGGGTATTCTCAGGCTGGTATTCGTGGACGGTAGCATGGATTATAAGTGCGTCGGAGAAAATGATTGAAGAACTGGAGAGTACGGGTTACGATATGAAGGAACAGAGACATCTTATGAAGATTGCCAAAAGGGCCTTCGGAGATGGTTTGCAGGAGTCAATGAGAGAGAGTGCTTTGGCCCTTCAGAAGTCGGTCAGTGCGGCCTTTGAAGGTAGAATGTCGGATGTGGACGAGCGTTTGACTATGTTGGAAGGCGAAATTGCAAAGATAAGCGAAATCGGTGCAAATATCTCTGATGCGAGCCAGCTTCTCGTATCTGCCAGAAACATGCTTCTTAAATACGACCATCTGGGGGCCGAAAAAAGAATTTTTGAGGCGGAGAGCAGCATAGAGATGGCAAAAACAGAGCGCATACAGCAGATAAACGACTACTTTCCCCGGGTGGAATCTTTGATAGAGGATGGGAGAAGCCTCGGTGCGGATATGTCTGAAGCCGAGCATCTTCTGAAACTGGCACGGGAATCATTCTCAAGAGAGGATTATCTGATGACCAGCGAACTACTCGGCAAGGCCGAGGCCGGTGCGCTTGAGGGGCAGGAGGAGCAGATAAAGAAGGCAATGAACCTTCGCAGGACCCAGATTGCCAAGGCCACGGAGATAATAAACTACAACGAACCGTTTGTCAGGGAAGCAGTGGCATACGGGCTGGATATAGGACAATCCTCGGAATCTATCCGACAGGCAAAGACGGCACTTTCGAGAGATGATTATGTGGAGGGACTGAGGCTGGCCAACGAGCTGAAAAGATTTGTAGCAGGACTGAAACCCGAAATAATGGAGATTAGAGCTAGAAGGGGCATAACGGTCCCTGAAAAAGGCATTTGCAGCAAATGCGGCTCGGACAAGCTCGCTTTTTCCGACAATGGAACCGGCGTTTGCGAGGCCTGTGGATATGGTTTTATATGGCTTCGCCTTCAACCGATCGCTCGTGCTCCGGCACCACCGCAGTCAGCACCTTCTTCGAGCACAGTTCCTGCAGGAAATACGGCCATGAATACCTGCCCACAGTGCGGCACCACACTGAATTTTGTGGAAGGCGTCGGTATGGTTTGCCCTAACTGCGGCTTCACCCGAGCGGTAACCGTAAAAAAGAAAGCGGCAAAGAAGAGAAGCATTTTCCACTGATTCCAAAAGCCTTTTTTAGAGCGGCACATATCACCCTCTATGAAAGTCTATCTTAGAGAGTTCCGCAATTTTGAGGATCTGATTGCATGCTTTCGCGAGATTGGCCCCGACCCTGTGGGGGAGGAACTGATGAGGGAGAAGGCCGGGAAATACAGTTTTTTCATCAGAGATGTCCGTTCCCCTGTGGCAAACATCATGAAGCAGGAAATGCTGGCCTCGGGAGGGGATGCCGTGGTTTCAAGAGGTGCTGTTGTCTGCTCTGAAGATAACGCTCCTGTCCTTCTGATGGGAAGTATAAAGGAGCTCAGGAGAGGGGCAAAGCGATTTAAGAGGCAGTACTTCGGTCTTGGGCCGTTGGGGGTGGAAATGGAGGTGATGCTGGATAACATCTCGAAGAGGCAGACACCAATGGAATGGAAATGGAATAGACATTACAGGCTTGATTTTGATAGGCCGCTCATCATGGGCATACTGAATGTAACACCAGATTCTTTCTCGGACGGGGGGAGATTTCTTGATGCGGCTACTGCCGTAAAGCGTGCGGAAAGAATGATTGAAGAGGGGGCAAATATAATTGATGTCGGCGGCGAGTCTACGCGCCCGTTCTCGGAGCCCGTAGGTGCGTCGGAAGAAATTGAGAGGGTCATTCCAGTAATAAAGGAAATTAGCGGAATTTCGGATGTTCCGATTTCTATAGACACCTCGAAGCCGGAGGTGGCCGAAAAGGCCCTTGATGCCGGTGCATCCATGATAAATGATGTTTACGCGGCGAAAGGAGAAGGAATGACCGAACTGATTGCGGATACGGGCACCCCCATAATTTTGATGCACATGCTCGGAGAACCAAAGACCATGCAGGAAAACATAAACTACACCGATGTGATGGACGATATAGCGGACTTTTTCAGGGAACGGATCTCTCATATGCAAGAAAAGGGTGTGAACAGGAATAGAATAATAATCGACCCGGGAATTGGCTTCGGAAAGACTGCACGGAATAACCTTGAAATTCTTGGCCGCCTCGGAGAAATGAGGATATTCGGCCTCCCCATTATGGCTGGTCCGTCAAGAAAGAGTTTTATCGGGGCTGTCACAGGTAGAGAAGTGGACGACAGGCTGTATGGCAGCCTCTCTGCCGCTATTGTGTCGATGTTAAACGGGGCGAATATTTTGAGAGTACACGATGTAAGCGAGACAAGGGATGCCCTTCTCATGGCGGAGGCCCTGCTGAAAAAGAGGATGCCGCAGAGTAATCTTTAATATGGTGGGGCCATGAGCAGACGGCGATATAATGAACAAAAAAGATGTCTATGAGAATGTGGCCACCGTACCGGTAGAGGATATGAAACTGGAGAAAGATATGACGGTTGCCGAACTGGTGGATGAGATGTACCGTTCTGGAGGATTTACCGCAAAAAAGGTAGGCATCGCCGCCGACATTCTACGGAGGATGTTTATGGACAAGGAGAGCGTTAATTTCCTATCGTTTCCCGCTTGTATAATATCCACCGGAACCCGAGGGATAATAAAGGAGATGGTGAAGAGAAGAATGGTGGATGTCATCATAACGACATGCGGCACACTTGACCACGACCTCGCAAGGATATGGAAAGACTATTATCACGGCGATTTCCTCATGGACGATGTGGAACTGTACCATCACGGTGTGAACCGACTCGGAAATATCCTTGTGCCCAATGAGAGCTACGGCCTCATTCTGGAAGAGAAGCTTATCCCCATTATCAACGAGGTATACAAAACGGGCAGACATGTGTTTTCCACCAGCCAGATAATAAAAGAGGTCGGCCTCCGCCTTAACGACAAGGACTCCATAATCTATTGGGCCGCAAGGAACGAGATACCAGTCTATGTTCCCGGCATAACCGACGGTGCATTTGGATCCCAGCTCTGGATGTACAGACAGGATCATAAGGACTTCATGATAGACCTTCTCAGGGATGAGCAGGAACTGGCAGACATAGTCTTCCCGGCAAAGAAGAGCGGCGCCCTTATGATAGGCGGCGGAATCTCCAAGCATCATACCATCTGGTGGAACCAGTTCAGGGACGGCCTCGATTATGCGGTCTATCTGACCACTGCAGAGGAGTACGATGGGAGCCTTTCCGGTGCCAGAGTACGGGAGGCTGTTTCATGGGGTAAGGTGAGAGAGAACGCCCGTTATGTAACGGTGGAAGGCGATGCGACTGTCACGCTCCCTCTTTTAATGAACGCCGTGCTGGGAAGCCTGAAAAGGGAATGAATAAAAAAAGAAAAGGTTTCTTGGGGTTTATAACTGGCTACCCGGTCTGGGTGCGCCGCACTTGGGACATGTGTGCATGTATGGCGGTATCTGTGTCCCGCAATTGGGACAGATAACGGTTCCGTCCATTCCTATTGCCTGTGGTGCCGTACGCTGTTGCTGGGCAGACACTGGCTGTGGCGGCGCCTGATACTGTTGCTGGGGCTGTTGATATGCGGAGGGCGGGTTATACTGCGGCTGAGGGGTAGGTTGCGGCTGTCCGTATGGTGGTTGTTGTGCCGGCTGCTGATAGCCCTGCTGTGGTGCTGTCTGCTGCGGCTGTTGATAGCCGGGCTGTTGTTGTCCGTAGTTGTATTGTGCCGGAGGGGCCTGACCAGGGGCAGCGTATTGCGGGGCAGTTGTAGCTTCGTCCATCTTGGTCTTCGATATGAAGAGCAGAATGCCGGGGATGAGCCCGAACACTATGCCCAGAATCATCCACAGTGTGATGTCGCTCTTTGCCTGTGCAACCCTGTTCTGGTCTATTGCGTTTATTATCTTTCGCTGGATGTTAAGAGCTATAAAGACCAGTATAAAGGCCCCTGCAAGGTCATATATAACTCCAAACCATGTCCAAACCCCAACACCCCATGCAGCCCATGTCAGGGCCCACAGAAGATTCCCGAGTCCGACAAGTAGCATAAGAATTGCAAAAATGGCAGATATCAGTTTCGCATAGTATGCCATCTCCCTTGCTTCTTTCAACGGTCCCGAAAGCCATGGAGGGGCAGTCCCTCCGCCTGTGAGTTCTTCGATTATGTCGGTCATGTTCAATCCTCCGATTGTTGTATTCTGTAAGGGTATAGGTTCTTTCCTATTTATCCTTATCGTAAATCGCTCTGAAGCACCGGGGATGGTTTAAAGAATTATTTCACAAAACATGAAGTAATGGCCAAGACTTTATATAAGAGGATGTTCATTCCATATTCTGCGGCATTGGTTTACGCTAAATCAAGTAATCAGGGATTGACATGAGCAGAGAGAGAGAAATGTGTGCCCTTCTGGGGAATCAGACGGTTGCGGACATTCTTCGCTTTATTGCGAGAAAAGATGCGGTGACGGCCAGCGAGGTAGCCCACAGCCTGCAAATACATGTGGCCACTGCGGTAAAGTATCTCTCCGCCCTCTACGACTTGAATGTTTTGAATAGAGAAATACGGAAGACGGGACGGCGTCCCGCCTATGCCTACCATTTAGAGTCGGATATTATAAGAATAGAGTTCAGATTTTCCGACGCTAGCGGGGAGAGCGGATGGCCCTCTCTTTATTCTCTGTTTGAAACGGTGAGACAGTTGTACGGTTCGAAACTGCCGGAAGAAACTCCTCTTCTGGAATGCCTCGATTTAGGCAGAGAAAAGGGCTTTCTGAGGTTTGGAGAAGACGGTTGCGGAGATGACGAACTGGAACGGGCCGAATCCTATCTAGTGGATTTCGCCCGGAGAAATTTCGGAACACGAACAGCGGAGTTAATCGTTAGAAAGGTGAGAAAAAATCATACGAAAAGAGAAAAAGGTGAAATATATGAGAGTTAAAACAGGAATTCCGGGGCTTGACGGAATGATAGAAGGGGGCTTCACCCCTCACTCGGTAAATCTGATAAGTGGCCCTCCCGGCAGCGGTAAAAGCCTTTTCGGCATCCATTATGTCTCACAGGGGGCGGATGCCGGAGAAACAGGGATGTACATCACTCTGGAGGAGGAAGCATCGAGTATATCCTCTGCAGCCTCAAGATACAGTATGAATGTGGAGAGAAAGGGGATATCTCTTGTGGACTTCGGAGATATCAGGCAGGAAGAAACAGTCAGCTTCGGGGCGCTCAGGGAGTACCTTGAAGGACGCCTCGAGAACATGCCTATCAAGCGTCTTGTAATAGATTCCATCTCCTCGATAAGCG
Source organism: archaeon (assembly GCA_024281315.1). Classification (GTDB taxonomy): domain Archaea; phylum Thermoplasmatota; class Thermoplasmata; order JAJSAE01; family JAJSAE01; genus JAJSAE01. The sequence goes on from JAJSAE010000069.1 coordinate 47,400, forward strand.
TCCAATACGAGGATGCGAATGCCCTTCGGAGGGATCTGTTCGCCTTCTGCCGTTTTCTCAGGAAGAGCGGCCTGACTTCCCTTCTTGTGGCTGAGAGTGACGGGGGCATCGGAAAGGACCTAAGGGTGGAGAATTTCGTGACCGATTCTCTGGTATTTTTGGGCTATGAAAATCACAAGGGAGAGTACAGGAGAACGGTTCTGGTCCAGAAGATGAGATTGACGAAGCACGACCCCTATAAACATCCATTCCTGATAACCTCACGCGGAGTGGAGATATATCCGGAGGAGACACTGTTCTGAGAGGCAAAAGAATGAAAAAGACGGAGAAAGAGGAAGAAAATGACTCACCGGAGGAGGTGCGTAGCATCCTCCTTACCGGCAGACACAAAGAGCGCAGGCATTCCGTTCTGTTCGCCCAGATTTCTCATACCATTGAGAAGGGAGAGACCGCCATTATTGTACTCGGCGATATGACGCCCGCGTATTTCGAAGAGGGAATGAAGGACCACGGCATATCTCCCTCAAAAGCATTGAAAGGCGAAACACTCATAATTATAGATTGGCACTCTTTCGATAGCAGAATGGTCATAGGGGTGGAGGAAGAGGACGGACTTCTTCTGTGTGCTCGCGACCTTCTTAATGTAAGCATTGCCATAAACAAGGCCCTGAAGAGGAAAAAAGGCAGGTGCATGCTGTTCAGTGATATGATACCGCGGGCCGAGCGCATATACGGGATAACGGAGACCGCAGCGTTCCTGCAGATCACTCTGTCAAAAATGAGGAATCGCAGGATTTCATCGCTGTTTCTGGCAAATAATGAGAGACACGCAGAGATTTTCGACACGGTCATTTCCTCCGATACCGGTTCAGATAGCGAAGCAAAGGAGAATTTGGACGAGGGACCGGCCCCTGTTGACATATGTCCGTCCTGCGGTGCATTTGTTCCCGGCGGCTCGGACGAATGTCCGACTTGTCATGCAGGAGTGGCACGGAAACCGGAAGAAGTTGAAGAGGGGGCGGAGGACGAAAAAGTTGTTATGTATCTGTGTCCCGTATGCGGCGCTTTCATATCTCCAGACGCAGACCGCTGCCCGTCCTGCGGGGCCGTCTTTGAAGAAGGAGAAGAGGAAGATAGCACTGCTCCAGTCCCAGGAGAAAGGGCGTACTTGGACAAAGAGGTTGAGGCGATAAATATCTGCCCGTCCTGCGGAACCTTCGTTCAGGCCGATACCAACATCTGCCCAGTTTGCGGCAGCGAATTTGCTTCGGGTAAGGAGGATATTCCGGTGGCAGACCCTCTTGAGACCGTTAAAGGACTTAAAATATGCCCGAATTGCGGCGCTTTTGTTGCTGCGGGGCGCAAACACTGCCCCCTCTGTGCAACGGAAATCCCCGATGATGCGGATACAAGAATCTCCGGGAAGGATCTCTTGGAAACCAGCGGGAATCTCAAGGTTTGCGGGGGATGTGGTGCTTTTCTCGGCAAGAATATGGCCGCCTGCCCTGTGTGCGGGACTCCATACGCGGAAGAAGCCGGGGAAAGGCCTATCATAAACAAACTGGAAGAGAATCCGTACCTGCCAGATGTATGTCCGAATTGCGGCGGCTTTATTCCATATCCCGGAGCCAGATGCAGTGCCTGCGGTTACAAGGAAGGAGAGATAATATGTTCGAACTGCGGGGCGCTGCTGGGCGAAGAGGACAGTATATGTCCGGTATGCGGCCACCTCTTTTCTGAGAGAGAACAGGGGCTGAAACCGGAAGAACCAGAGACTTTAACCCATATGAAAGATATGCCCGTTTTTGCAGAGGAGGGGGCAGAGCAAAAGGAGCTCCCGCCAAAGAAAACGGAGGATAGAGGAGAGGATCAGGACGAAGGGGCGCTGCTGGAAATTGACATGTCTGCCGAGGACTTCCTTGAACTCGCTCGGGAAGGGAGCTTTGATCATGAGGAAGCAGAGGGATTGGACGAATTTAACGAACAGGATATTCAGCGCTGGGCCGAAGCCGAACTTCTGTCGAAGGCGCCCCCCTCTATAGCGGCAAAAGATAGCATCATCGACAGCACTGAAGAAAAACCCCTCTCCGATGATGATATCGCCGCCCTTCTGGAACTGGAGGAGATGTCGGCCAGTGATTTTAATGAGGAGGATTTCACAGATGATCTGGTAGGAGACATTGATGAAGCGGGTATAGAGGAAATTGACATTGAATCCATAGAGAGGGCCGGAAGAAATAAAGAAGAATTTCTAGATGACGGAGAGATCCTCGGCCTCTCCGAAAGCGAGGCGGAAAGTGAAGAGGTCATGGATGAAGAGTTCGAATGTCCCGTGTGCGGGACGCTTCTCGATGCCGATGTCATGGTCTGCCCGGCCTGCGGTGTGCAGTTTGTAGAGGAAGAAGTCCCAGAAGATAGGGAAGGCTCCGCTCTCCACAGAGGACTTACGAATGGCAGAGGGCTTGTGAATGGTAATGGCCTCACCAATGGAAACGGGTTGATAAACGGTAACGGGCTAGCGGGTGTTCTTCGCAAAAAAGGCCTGGTGAATGGAAACGGATTGATAAACGGTAACGGCCTTACGAATGGAAACGGGCGAGCGTCTCGCGGGCTGATAAATGGTAACGGCATAGTAAACGGCAACGGTCTCCTTGACTCCCGTGGCAATCTTCTGCGTCCTCCGTCTTACGGTGGCGGTTTCTGGGCCAGCAACCGTTCTGTTATTGCCGCTGGCCTAATCCTCGTCCTTCTGATTCC
>JAJSAE010000070.1 GCA_024281315.1 archaeon
AGTTTCTGATATACAATATGATGCTAAAACTGTGAAAAACAAGAGGTTTCACACGGTTAAAAAAACGATGGGGTAGAAATAGGGAAGGTGAATAAGCGCAGTCCCTAACTCAGAATGGAGTTATGCAACAGAGCACAACTCACGCAAACGCCCCCGCAATCCACACCCCCAGATAATTCGTTATGACTATGACCACAACCGCAATTATCAGATGTTCTCCCACCACATACAGAGGTTTCTCCCCTTCCGACCTCGCTATGTAGAAACTGAGGAGGCAGAGAAGAGAGAGACCCCATACAACGCTGGCGGTCATGGCCGTATCCAGCGGGAGAAGGAGCACGGGCACCAGAAATGTCATGGCCACCGTGAACTTGAAAAAGAATGTGGAGATTGTGGATTCCCATATCTCTCTGTCCGTATGCACCCCCTCCGATTCCTCGGAGATGTGTATTCCCAGCGCGTCTGAAAATGCGTCGGCCAGAGCAATGGTAAGAATCCCACCAATCACCGCGATTCTGGAGTGCGTTCCGGAATTGAGGCCCACCATTAACCCAAGGGTCGTTATGATGGCCGACGTGAGGCCGAAACTGAAGCCCACCTTGATGGAATGGCGCATGCGCCCTCAAATGATTGGGGAATATATAAGGTTTATTGGATGAAATTTAGGTGTGCCAAAGTGTTAGGTAAAACAAAAAAAGAAGGGGTTTGATGAGATCATTCTATCTCATACTTTGCGCATTTCTCGTCCACTTCCTGCTGAATCTGGGCCAGAACCTCCGGCATCTTCAGAAGGTGTCTGAATCTCCCCTGCAGTTTGAAGTACTCCTCCACCGGTTTTCTCTTATCCTTGGGCTTGCAGGTAACCTTCATCTTGCTCATGTCTCCGCCTTCCAGTTCCCACGGAACAAAGATTCCGGTCTCAACGGCCATTCTCGAGAGTTCCACCGTAAGCTCGCTGGGGTATCTCCATCCGGTAGGGCACGGAGAGAATATGTGCAGGAATGACGGGCCGTCCGCCGCAAGCGCCTTCTTCACCTTGTTCCTCAGGTCCCTGGGGAATGCTATGGTGGCCGTGGCGGTGTATGCGATGTCGTGAGCCGCAACTATGTTGGCAATCGGCTTCTTTCTGCCCTGTTTTCCCGGTATTATCTTACCGGCGGGAGATGTGGTGGTTGACGCATAGGCCGGTGTGGAAGAACATCTCTGTATTCCCGTGTTCATGTAGGCCTCGTTATCAAAGACGACATAGGTTATGTTGTGCCCTCTTTCCAGCATTCCGCTGAGAGCCTGAAATCCTATGTCAAATGTTCCTCCGTCCCCTGCGAAGGCAAGGACATTAACGCCCTCTCTCTTTCCGAGTTTCTTGAAGGCCACATCCACACCAGAGGCAACCGCAGCCGCATTCTCGAAGGCGGCATGTATCCACGGTATCTTCCACGCAGTCTCCGGATAAGCGGTGGTCATAACCTCAAGGCAGCCCGTGGCGTTGGCAATCACTGTGTTCGGTCCCGCTTCCAGAAGTACCATCCTGACAGCTGTGGCCATCCCGCAGCCTGCGCACCCTCTATGTCCGGATACGAATAACTCATCACTCGCCATTTACTCACCTCCTTCGAGAAGTTCGGTTTTAAGGTTTACCCAGTGTACGGGCCAGCCCGCCTCTCCCGTATCCAGTGCCTTCTGAGATTTCTCTGCTATGTAATCGAAGTCGGCAAAGGTTATATCCCTGCCACCAAGACCGATTATGAAGTTGAGCAGTAACGGCCTCTCTTTATAATTGGCAAGCGCCCCCGATACATCGGCAAACACCGGCCCTCCGAAGCCCTGTGAAACCGCTCTGTCAAATATGGCAAGCACCTTGGCCTTGGAAGCGAGTCTTTTTATGTGCTCGAACGGGAAGGGGCGGAATACCGTTATCTTTGCAGTGCCGACCTTTATGCCTTTTTCCCTCAATCTTCTTACGGCAGCTCTGGCGGTTCCACTTGTGGCACCCATGGTAACAAAGATTATGTCCGCATCATCGGTCATATACTCCGAAACCTTCTCGTACTTTCTGCCGAACCTTCTTTCAAAGTCAGCAAACACCTCTTCAATAACACCTGTGGCCTTCCACATGGCATCCCACTGCTGGTATTTAAACTCGGTATAATGGGCCGGAGTCCCGAAAGCACCGAATGTCATGGGATTGTTCACATCCAGAGTGAACTTTGGCTTATAGGATGGAAGAAAATCGTCAACCTCTTTTTGAAACGGAACATCCACCCCCTCCATGTTGTTCGTCAGAACAAAGGCATC
>JAJSAE010000071.1 GCA_024281315.1 archaeon
AGCCAACCTGAACCTGGCCAGCAGCCGTCAGATCCCCTGTGTTCGCCTCGGTTCCGAGGCCGAGCGGGTCAATACTCAGGTCCGTAAGGTTCTCGTAACCAGTTATGGCAGAAGTCTCAACCTGAAGATACCACTGGATATGAGGAACCGCATTTTTCTCCACGGCATTAGTATCTTCGTATCCGTTTGCATCCAGAGCCCTTACTACATAATAGTAGTTCGTTCCCGCTAGAAGACCCGTGTCCACATAATATGTATTTGTAGTACTGCCCACCGGTGCCGCAAAGTTTTCTCCGCCCGGTGTCGTGCTCCTGTAAATATTGTATGTTATCGGGGGGGAAGCATCCGTGGCAGCGCTCCATTTCAATTCGAGGCTAGAGCTGTCCCCTATATTTATGATTGTTTCCAACCCTGCGAATGTCGGAGGAAGCGTATCTATTGGGGTACCACTTTTCTCCACCGTATTTGTCTCCTCATTTCCCAGCGAATCCTGCGCCCTCACCACATAATAGTATGTTGTCCCAGTGGTCAGTCCGGTATCCGTCCATGTTATGGGATCACCCGGGTTCGCAGTAGGGGTATATGTGGCAGTCGGTGCTGCATAGTTCTCGCCGCCGGAAGTCGTTGCCCTGTAAATATTATATGTAATAGGATAAGAACCTTCATTATCCGTCGCGGCTGTCCAGCTCAAGTCAAGAGAATACCCAGTCCCGGTGTCGGTAACGCTTGTCAGACCCGAAAATACCGGCGGAATTTGGTCTTCCGCAGCATTATACATTATAAGAGCATAGTCCTGAGTGTTTGATCCGGAATTAAGCGCATCAGCGACAATATTGGTTCCGATTATCTTGACTGTGTATGTCCCTGCTTCCAGGCTTCCTGCAGGTATGTAGACACACTGTACATTGTTTCTATCATCATAGCCGTCGGCATCCGTATCCCATGCGACATCCGGATTTGTGTTTGCCACAGACCAGCCAGCACTGAAAGCATTTGCATGATATACATCTCCGCTTGGACTTGTAATCTCCAGATTGATCTGATTTTTCAATGTCACGGCATCTCCAGATAATGCGTTTTTATCCGTATAGACAAGGGTTATTTTCATCGGTTCGGCTGAGTTCACATACGAAACATCGAAGCTGTCAACCACTCCCGTTGTAAGGACACTTTCCTGATCCTTCAGGACGAACGGCGCGGGCTGGTCGAATATTGTCGGCAGGAACATACGACCCCATCCTTCGTTCTGGTTGGGTATGTCGGCAGTCCCCATGTCAATTGCGGTGTTGATGAGAAGGCCTTTGACCAGAGCGGGACTAGGAGCGACACCCCCGTGAGTATCTTTGTACCAGCCATAAACAACGGCGGCACCACCCGCAGCTGTTGGTGTTGCCTGAGAAGTTCCGGAGCACCAGGTATATCTTGCGTCTTCAGTATAGTCGCCATGAAGGCCGTTCGTAACCAGTGGGCTGCTGGTAGAAAGAGTATCATGTCCAGGAGTCGCAATATCGGGTTTTATTCTGCCGTCGTCCGTCCACCCTCTAGAGCTGAAACTGGCTATAAGGTCTGGGTCGGTAGTGCCAGTGTCGTAGGTGTTTCCATATGTGCCAGCATCTGGCATGTAATTATCCGAAGCACCGATGGTTATTATATTCTTTGCATTCCCCGGGCTGCCAATCGTATTGGTTGCAGAACCGCTGTTTCCTGCTGCTACGAGCAGGACCATCTGTTGATTTCCTGCCGTAGTATCATCTGCATCCCTTGCCGCAGTGTCATAAGCCTGATCACTGTCGCCATACGCTCCACCAGAGGCGGAACCCCATGAATTGGAGTGCACTCTCGCACCACCGAGATAACCGTCCTTCGGTATCTGGTAATCGTCGGTTGGCCCTATCCATGAACCCGCACTATCAAATATCCTCTGAGCATATATCTGTGCATTGTTTGCCAGACCCATACCAACATAATACGGCCCGAAACCGGCGTATGTCACTCCGGTACCATGATAGCCGTCGGCTGCCATAAGGCCAGCACAGTGTGTCCCATGCCCGTGCCCATCAGACCAATCGGTAACAGTAGTGCCGTAATACATTCCTCCTATTACCCTACCAGTGAAATCCACATGGCCTGCGTTCGGGACTGTTCCATCACCGAGGCCGGTGTCCGCGATTCCCATTACTACGCCAGTGGCATTCCAGCCCAGCTGATTTACATAGGCGCCGTAATTTCCATATGCTCTGTATGGAGTATTTATATTGGCGTCATCGTCCATTGCCCATGCACCGCCGCCTACAATCTGCATGCCCATTTCATCCATTAACTGAGGGGCGTGGTACTGGCTTATATACTGGACTTCCCCGAGCTTTGCAATCTCCTGAATGGCTGCCAGACTGCCGGCATCAGCAATTATGCGGTAGCCCGTGAGGGTCTTGGCCATAGTTTCTATGGGGGCCTGTTTTGAAATCTCGTTTATTGTACTGGTAGTCGCTCCCGGGGCGAGTGTTATATCTATCCTCCCAGAAAGCACTTCGGGAGACAATCTATATGCGGGATAATAATCACCTACCCAGTCCACAAATGGCATGGTTTCCACGCTTGCTTTCTGGTCCGGTGTCATCCTAACCTCATAGGCATAATTAGGGATGTAATTCAGAACCTCCGTTCCAGTACCCTTTATCGCGTTTACCCAGTCGTTAGATACGGGACCGACGAGATGAACAATATAAATCCGGCTGGCAGACGGATATGTGCTTGTTGAAAGAGCGGCAGGAATGGTTGGCCCGTTTCCAGTGAAGTCAAAATCATATCCGTTTATATGTAGGGTGGTTCTATCCTTTACTTCTCTCATAAAGAAGCCATCAGACTTCAGGAGTTCAAAGGTCTTACCATCCAGTTTGACCAGCGTCATGGAATCGTACTGTTGAATGGTTTGCATTCCCGCAGGAAGGCTCCGCATTGAATTCAGTTCTTCCGACGGAATTGTTGCGTATACTTCTGTTGCGGCTGCACCAGCGCCACCCGAGAGCATTGAGACCGAAGGGAGGAGCATCAAAACCGCCAGAAAAACAGCGGCCGCAGTTATGAAATAGCGCCTTCCTGTCATCATATCACCTCTGGATAAGCAATTCTATTGCATTCGAAAACTCGGCTCACTGCATTGTCAGGGCTGAACGCCCACTCGGTTGGCTTTTCCTGTCTCACAAAATCTACCTCCTCGCGTAGTATGATAATGTATGTCATGATATTTAATACTTTCTGTTGATTTGCTCTGTTGCATAACTCCATTCTGAGTTAGGGACTGCGCTTATTCACCTTCCCTATTTCTACCCCATCGTTTTTTTAACCGTGTGAAACCTCTTGTTTTTCACAGTTTTAGCATCATATTGTATATCAGAAACTTCCT
>JAJSAE010000072.1 GCA_024281315.1 archaeon
TGCGGCCTCAATCGTGCTGAAATCTCTGATTTCAGCGCAGTGCCGCACAATCCATCTTATTTTTCGGTTGGTTAATTTGGTCACAGAAGATACAGTTTCTTCCCTCTTTAAACTTTGGCGAAATAATTTCCGTACTCTACACTTTGAATAATGGAATAGAAACCTTTATGAACGCCCTGTTTATTGCTTACTCGGTGAATAGATGGCATCGGAACAGGCTGAAAAAGAGATGATAAAGGGTCAGACATATCTGGCGGAAGGCGAGTACGGAAAAGCGGTTAAAGCATTTCAGAAGGCGATAAAGGAGGCTCCCGACATCCCTGATACATTCTTCAACTATGCGGAGGCCGCACAATTCGTACAGGATATTGACCCCGAGAAGGTAGCGGAAGCATATAAAAAGGCCATTGAACTGGACGGAGATAATCCCTTCTATTATAGTTCTTACGGAGCGTTCTGCAACTCTGTCGGCAACTTCAACGAAGCGGAGAAGATGTACAACAAAGCTGCGGGGATAGACCCGGAAAATTCACCGCTTTACTTCTCGGAATTCGCAGTGGACTACAGCATAAACGCACCTATTGTCATGGAGAGCATTCTTGCAAGAGATCCGTCTGCAATAAAAATAATAAAGAAAAAGGCCCTTAAATACGCCCTGATGGCTCTTGGAATAGAAGCGGAAGAGGTGCAGGAACTTATCTAGGTGAAAAATCTCTTTTCACCCTTTTCTTTATCTCCGGGAATGTCGTCATTTTTCCGCAATTTACAGACAAGACACACCCCACTCCCCTGATCAACACATTGTTCGCACACGGGTCTGCCGCATGCCGGACAGGTTCTTGCGGCGGGCCGGCCGCAAATATGACACAGACCTAACATCATGGATGTTGATTGCCCCGTAGTAGAAATAGTTTTGCCTAACACAATTCATAGTCCGCCGGGAAAAGAAGATTGCGACCTCATAGTTATAGATTCCCATAAATACCACCATCACTTTCCCCTTCATATGAAACTCGCAGTGGCAGGACATCTGGTAACCGACAGGATAATTTCAGTGGACAAACTCCCAGAACCGGATACTTCCGTAGCGGTAAACCGAATAACCGATTCCTTCGGAGGGACCGCGGGGAACCTCTCGATAATGACGGCTCAGCTCGGCCTGAAAACTGAAATACTGAGCTTTGTTGGGGACGACTTCCCGAATAATTACACAAAAGAACTGAAGAGACACGGCATTGGGACGGAGGGCATAATAGAGATAAACGGAGAGAAAACGCCTACCTCCATAATCATATCTGACAGGGACGGGAAACAGGCCGGCCTCTTCTATCAGGGGGCAATGGAAGAGATGAGGAAAAGAGAAGTGCCGGATATAATGCTGGATGCGGCATCCGGGGCGGATATGCTGCACATCGGAACCGGCCACCCTGACTTTTATGCAAGACTCATAGACAGGATAAAGGAAAGGAAGCCGGACATCCTCATAGGGTTCGAGCCGGGGCAAGAGATACACTATATATACGATGAAAACAGCCTGTGGGAGATGCTCAAACGGGCGGACATCTACTTCACCAACGAAAACGAGTGGAAAAAGACCGCAGAACTCCTGAAAATAGGGACCGAAATAGAAATCCTGACGCTGACCGATACCTATGTAAAGACGCTGGGTGAGAACGGGAGCATGATTTACACAAGCGGTGAAGTGATACATGTCCATGCAGTTGCACCGGAAAGGATTGAGGATACTATCGGATGCGGTGATGCCTACAAAGGCGGGTTCTATGGGGCTCTTGAAAGGAAGATGGAACTGGCCGACGCAGGCAGAGCGGGAGCGGCCGCAGCCTCCTATGTTCTGGAAAGGAAAGGCACACAAGCCGAAGGAATCACATGGGAAAGGATAGAGAAGAGAATGGAAAATTAAGGCAGAAAATTCTAATACCACACGCATAATGATATGGCGGTAGCATGAGAATCACAACAATAGTGGATAATACGGCATCGGGGGATCTGTGGGCCGAGCACGGTCAAGCTATACTGATAGAGAAGGACGGAAGGAACATACTGTTCGATACGGGTCAGACCCCTGAAGTGCTGAGGTACAACATGAGCAATTTGGGAATCGCACCGGAGGAGATAGACGCCGTTGTTATGAGCCACGGCCACTACGACCATACCGGAGGGCTTCCGTGGGTGGTAAGGGCAAACCATGACCTTGAAATCTACGGTGATCCAGATGTGTTTGCGGAGAAGTATGCAAAGAAAGGCACGGAGCAGAGGTACATAGGCATATCGGAGAGGAGCGAGGACATAACGGGCAGGTTCCATGCAGTCATTGAGCCGCAAGAGGTCGCAAAGGGCATAACGGTTCTTGGAGAGATACCGGTGAAAAATAAAGAAGAGTGGGAGAACGGGCATAAAGGGATGCTGGTGAAAAAAAACGGAGAATTCGTGCCGGACGCTCTGAAAGACGAGACCGCACTTATCATTGACCTCGGAAAGGAGCTGGTGCTCATAACCGGCTGCTCCCACTCGGGCATAACGAACATTATAGAGTATGCGGAGCATGTGGGAGGAAAGGATGTAATGCTTGTTATCGGCGGCATGCACCTGAGCAGCGCACCCCTGTCCCTCATAAACAGAACCGTAGAATACATGAAAGGCAAGAAATTCATGGTCATGCCCGGCCACTGCACCGGATTCAATGCCATGAACATAATGAAGAACGGACTCGGATACAGAATGAGACCTAACTTCGCCGGCAATACCCTGACTCCACACTGACGAAAGCCATAAAAGGGGCGGAGGTATGGGAGATACGATGGAGATAATCGTTGGAATAACCGGCGCCTCCGGCGGCCCCGTCGCAGTGAAGGTTATAGAGTCCCTTATTGAAAAAGGGCATGAGATAGGCCTCATAGCATCGGAAAACGGCAGGAAGGTCATGAAGTTCGAAACAGGAAGAGCTCCGGAAGACTATGGAGAAAAGGGGGTGACCATCTACGAAAACAATGACCTTTCATCGAATATTGCATCCGGTACAGTTCCCTTCGAGGCCGTGGTTATTGTGCCGTGCAGCACCTCAACCCTTGCAAAAATTAACTGCGGTATTGCGGATAATCTCATAACACGCGTGGCGGCGGTGGCTATAAAGGAGAGAAGAAGGCTGGTCCTTGTGCCGAGAGAGACGCCGCTCAGCCCCATAGCCCTGAAAAACATGAAGGAGCTGGCGGAAATCGGGGCCATCATACTACCACCAATGATGGAGTTTTACACAAGGCCGAAAACAATAGACGACATGGTCTCCTTCACCGCAGGAAGAATTCTGGACTCTCTTGGAATAGAGCACGACCTCTACCCCGAATGGAGAGGGGGAAAGGACTGAAGCAGAAAGGTTTTATATAGATGAACATTTGACGGAGAGATAACATGAGCGGGACAAAAGCGGATAATGTGCCGAGACTGGTCGCAAAATGGCTGTACTTCCTGATGATATTCGCAGGCATAGGTCTGTATCTTATCTGGGGGGTACTGTATAACTCATGGAACATATTCACCGTGGAAAACTCAGGGATATATGCACTCACTGTTCTCCTTGTAGGATTCGGAATCGTAGGATCTGTGCTGTACTCGAGACCGCAGGAAGAGTGAACCTCTAAAAAGATTTTTACATGGACTTCGCAGCCATCACCATTGAAATAGCACCTTTGCCGCAGATCGCACACTTCTTTCCCTCATAGCTTCCGGCATATTCTGGATTCCCCCTGTTACTGGGAACACCGAGAAGGCCGAGGCCGGTCTTTTCCTCGATAGCATGTGCGCATTCCTCCGAGCCGCACCACGGCATGGAATATATTCCACTGGCGGTGTCCTCGTCCTCCGATATTACCACATCATCAATGGAATCGACAATGAGTATGTTCTCCTTCAGCTTTTCCTCGGCCATGTCCCAGAGATTCTTTTCCACGGCATCCATTGCTGCCTGTATAGCTGTAATCAAGCCGCTACGAGGCACGAATGACTTTTCACCCGTGTCCCTTCTGACAAGAACTACGGAGTTCTTTTCAATATCGCGAAGCCCGATTTCCACCCTCAGCGGAACGCCCCTTTCCTCCCAGTGATAGTACTTGTTTCCCGGCCGCAGGCCCCTGTCGTCAAGATGCACCCTTATACCCGCGGAAGCAATTTCGTCCCGGAGTTTCGTTGCGGCATTCATCACCTCAACCGCACCCTTCTTTGAGATTATCGGGACAATGACCAGCTGATACGGGGCCACTGCAGGAGGAATTATTATTCCCTTATCATCGCTGTGGATGCCTATTATGGTTCCCACAAGGCGCTCGCTCATTCCAAATGTTGTCTGATGGACATACCTGTGCTCACCGCTCTCGTCCTCGTACTGAATGTCATAAGGTCTGGAAAAATTCTCCTTATACTGATGAATGGAGCCAATCTGTAGGGCCTTGCCGTTGGGCATTAATGCATCTATTCCAAGGGTGTAGAATGCGCCTGCAAACTTATCCCAGTCCGGCCTTTTGCATAGAAGGTACGGGATGCATAGTTTTCCTGCAAATCGTCTGAGGATTTTCGTATCCTCGTCCACCTGTCTCTCGGCATCTTCAAAATCAACATGGCATGTATGAGACTCGAAAAAGTGTATCTCTCTCACCCTGATAAACGCGCGGGTCTGCTTTGTCTCGTACCTGAATGTGTTCACCAGCTGGTATATCTTGAGCGGAAGGTCGGTGTGCGCCCTTACCCAGAGAGAGAACATGGGGTACATTGCAGTCTCGCTTGTGGGACGGAGAAGAAGCGGGACATCAAGTTTGTTAAGACCGGCGTGAGTGATCCAGTACACCTCCGAGTCGAACCCCTTGATGTGCTCGGCCTCCTTTGCGAACTGGTCCTTCGGTATGAGCAGCGGAAAGAGGACCTCATCATGCCCCGTGGAATCGAACTCGTGTCGGATAAGGCTGTCTATGTTTCTCATCAGTTTCCAGCCGTACGGTCTCCATACATTCATTCCCTTGATGGGGTATCTCTTGTCCGTAAGTTCAAGCCTCTCGACGATTTCATTGTACCAGTCATTGAATTCCTCTCTGCCGGGCATGTGGAGTGGAATGTAACGGCTTTAAATAAGTTTTCTGTGAAGAAGTATCAGGGAGATTGCCAGTGCCTGAATGATGAAAAGCATAATGGAGAGGGGATTGAGAACCAGTGCCAGTGCGGGCCCGCTGTCGGTGGCTGGCTGCTGAAAAGGAGTGGAAGAATCGAAGCGAAGGAGATAATACCCACTGTCCGGTGACTCAAGCGTATTGTAGTTTCCGTCCGATACCAGCAATCGGTAGTGAACATCGGTTTCCGAAGTTACCCTGAAGAGATATGTTCCGTTTCCAGAGGCATCCGAACCCAGATATTCGGCCCTATAATTCCTGCCGCCGGAGGTTTTCATCGTGACAGAGGTTATTCCACTGAGGTCCGAGGCCACAACATAGATTCTGCTTTCATTTCCCGCATAGACGGTTGCGGTTGGGATTACATATGCGGCCGGAGGGGTGGTGTCCATGACCTTTATCGAAAAAGCAAAGTCCGCCGGAGAATACACTACATTATAACCATCCGATGCAGACATATTGAATTCGATTGTTCCACTCCTGAAAAATGACGGGAGGCGCAGGGAGAAATTGCGATATACGCCGGAACCAGAAACCACCTGACTCGCCAGCGGGACGGATTTGCTTATCCATTGTCCTGTCTTACCGTCATCTGATACGAAGCGGTAGTTTGCACTGAGACTAGACACATTGAAATCGTCCCAAACCGAGCCGGAGATAAAAGCGGAGCGGCCGGCCTCGACATCCTGAGGAATATTATGAATTATCATAGGAGGGGTGAAATCTCGCACTCGAAGAGCATCCCATCCTTCCGAAGGACTTCTTACCGAATTGAAGCCGTCGCTCACAGATATCGAATAGAGAAAATCGCCCGGAACCTCAAGTGTGTCGGAAAGAGCGTAAAATACATGAGAGCCCTCGTAAACCATGGATACCTTTTCCACATTTCCATCACATAGGTATGAAAGAATCGCATCTTTCACGCCGACATTGTCTGTTAAATACGCCTCAACCACTATTCTATCACCCGGAACCGCGGGGAGTGTGTGAGATTGCGGTCGGGCTGCAACTTCTCCGATAACGGGCGGAATGTTATCAACTATATCAAAACTCAGAAGAGCGGCATCGGGATAACGAATCGTATGGGGGCCGTCGGAAACCTCGAAAAAGAAGGAAACTTTGCCGGTTGTATCAAAAGAAATCGAAAGATTCCATGTGCCGTTGACCGCGCTTCCGTAACCCAGAGACATGGGCCGGCGCGTGAACCATGTGCCATTCTCCGATACTTCGACCATTGCTGCCGAGGTAACCTCATAGTTATCCGTCACATCAATCGAAACGGAGAAGGAAGAGGAAATGTTTGCCGTGAACGGTATTACTACGGACATAATCTCAGGAGGGCTGAGGTCCGCAACCTCAAGATATTGTATTGAGCGATAGGGGTAGGTGATATTATTTGTTCCGTCAGTGGCTTCTATTCTATACCATATGATAACAGGAGAACTCTGTGCCGGGAGATGGGCGACCCATGTGCCGTTTTTTCCATCGCCGGAAATCGGAGACATGGCAATTCCATGAACCACCGCGGAGCCGGAGAGATTGTAATAGAGCGTTGCACCGGATACGCCGATATCGTCGCTTATCTCTGCGGTTATGTTCGCTGACAGCCCGATGTCAACCGGAGATACGGGCCATGATTTTATAACGGGAGTGCCTGCATCAAACACAGGTACGGTTATATTTCCGATGTCCGGGAATCGAGCCGCATTCTTTCCGTCGTCGCAGGTTATGAAGTAGAAAAGCTCTCCTGTCACGGGCTGGGACGGAATCATGGCCGTAAAATTCTCTCCACTTACGGACATCGGAACATCCGCAAAGATAGTACTGTTTACGCCCAGATAATGAAGTGTGGCATTATACAAACCACTGATATCAGTAATTCCGGCAACAACCGCCTCTGGAGTCCCCGCATTCATGCTGTTAATCGGATTGTGCTCTATTCTCGGAGGCAGAGTATCCATAACAGATAGCGTATAAATCTGTGTTGAATTCCAGTTAGTACCATCCGTAGCAGCAATGGAATAACTCATGACCCCCACGGGCTGTCCGTCTATCATGCTGCTAAAACTACCGTTCCCACCGGAGGCCATGCTTACATTCCGAATAATGCCAGAAACATCGGTGTAATTAAGGCGTACCTCATTCACCTGCCAGTCATCATGCACCTCCGCATATATCTCAAAGGGCAGACCTGCCTCCGCCGCGGACAGAGGAGTGCGTTCTATCATCGGAGGTATGGTGTCCGTAAGATGAAGAACATAGGGATTGCTATCATAATCTTCCGGGAAGTACGCGGTGTTGCCTGCCCTATCCTCAGCGGAAACATAGAAGGAAAGATTGCCGGGACTGCCGGGTGCATCCATGATGAAACCAAATATGTCCGAATCTATTGTTCCGTTTCCGTTCCAGTCCAAGGACACATTCTCTTCGGATTGCATAGATACCGATTCGAAATACCCATTGTATGAATAATAAAGCGTTACCGAAGAGACCATATCGTCATCGGCAGCACGCGTGTGAAACAGAATGGCGGAACTCATGGAGAGATTGCTTCCACTCTCCGGATAAAGAGAATTAATCATGGGAGGTGTATCATCAATTAGTGTAATATTCTTGATTACTAAGAGGCCGCCTGAAAAGAGAAAAGAAGAGCTGAAGGAGAAGGATGAAGAATTCGCTTCTATAAAAAACTGATCCCCGGTGGAAAGAGAAGAAAGAACGCACAGAGGGACCTGATAATATCCGCGCAGATCAACCAGATGCTCCGAAAACTTATCTCCGGTATTCAAATCGGTAAGATTAAACATGATGCTGTCCACGGGATTGCCCAGAAAATCCTCAACGGAACCGGAAAGTATGGAAAGCGATTGATTCAACCCAACATCTATTCTGGTGCTGGGATCGTCCGTATCAACAATGCCACCACCGGAACCCGTAATGTGGTATGTTCTTCCATAGAAATTCCGGATAATTCTCGCACTCACACTTATTGTATCTCCATCACTATACGAACCTATTTCCGATAGATCCGCAGAATACTTACCCTCCCTATTGGTGTAAACGACAACATAAGTTCCCGTGGAAACATCGCTTACATTTATCTCCACGGAATAAGCAGGATTCCCCGTACTGTCGGTCACAACTCCGTATATCTGATAGGGGGATGATACCGCAGAATAATACGAGAGCAGAGGGCTGGAAAGAATAAAAATAAGAAGAATGATAAGGAGTTTTCTCCCCGTATGAAAGTTCCGGAGCATTTCACCTCCCTTTCCTCTTCTTTTTTGTGACAAAAAGGGACAGGAGAGAAAGAACTATCAATGCCACAACTAGGAGAGCAATCGGAAATAGATATGCGTCAAGCCAGCCGCCACTGTCACTATCAGGAATCGGTGTCAGGGAGAAATTGATCTCCTGCTTAAAATTTGCGGATGTCTCTTCCGGAGAGCCAACGACTATCGGGGCCGCATAGGCACGGATAACCTCCCCCTTGCTGGTGGTGTAGGTAACCGTTATGTTTATTGTCTGGCTCATGTTGGCAAAATCTCCCGGTTCGTTGACACCAACGGTTATGCTGTAGAGACCATTGTCATCCGTCTGCACGCTCTTTGTGTAAACTGTCTGATCACGGTCTATATTAGTAAGAGTAATCGTGGCATTGGAGACGGGAGAAAGCCCGTCGCCCCATGTCACCTGTCCGTGGATTATGTACGGTGTTGCGCCGGCCGACGGAACAACCATAAGGAGGGATGGCAGAAGGAACAGCAAGACTGCTAATATCGGTGCCAATTTTCTCATTCCATCACCTTCAGTTCTGTTTCCGCCTTCTGTGAAGGACTACCACTATCAGGAACACGCCGAGCAGGACAAGCATTGACGAGAATTCCGGAATGTATATGAGATGAAGATCAAGGTTAAGCGAATTGCCGACCATCACATCAACCGTTCCGTATACCGTGTTATAATAGCTGCCATCGGTGCCGTAGACAGATACATCATCGCCGTTCACATAGCCGCCGGACATATCTGCCATATCAACTTCATAGTAACCGGTCGGGTCCAGAATATAGATGAGACTGTCCCCGGTGGTATTGTCCGTCACCAGCACATAGCCGCCTTCCACAGCATCTCCGCTCGCCTGATATACATGACCCCATACCGTGTATGACGGCAGGTAAATCTCTATGTCGTGTATTCCGTGGATGGTAACATTGCCCGCAGTATCATCGGCCCAGATGTAATAGGAAACTATGCCCTTCCAGACCTGCCCCGGTATCGTCGCATTGTATGTTCCGTTCAGGTCGTCGCCGGAAACAAGGGTCATGTTAATTCTGTTAAATGTGGAGTTCTCAACGGAAGTATAGAAAAGATACACATGGGACACCCCGAAATCATCCGTTACTATTGCAGTTATGTTGATGTCTGCCAGAGCCTGCTGCCTCTCAATAGGTGTGTGATAGATGACTGGCCCATTGTCTACGGAAGGCTGCGGTGATGGGGGAACGAAAACGGTTACTGTAACCGAGGCGGATGAGCGATTGAGGAAGAGGCCGCTCTGAGCGGTGTAATCGCATGTAACAGCGTTGTTAAGGAGGGTTCCGTTGTTAAGGCCGTCGTTTACCTGCACCATTACTGTGAAACTGTGAGCATACTGACCAACATTGATAAAGTGCCATGAATATGTGGCTCCGCTGATGGAAGGAGTTAGTCCACTGGTATCCGAGACATAAGTAACCCCATCGGGTAGGGTATCGTTTATCCATACATCCCCTGCGGTACCTGCCTGAGTATTGTTGAAATATATTGTATAATTCACATAGGAGCCGAGACTCACATTGTAAAGGTCCGAAATCTTGACCACCTGAATCATCGGTCTCTCGGAAGTCACAGAGACTGAAGCCGTGAGCCCAGTATATTTCATACCGTTTGAACCGATGTAATCCAGAGTTGCGGTATTGACAAGATGCACACCGTCCGGAACACCATTATCTATTCTCACCGTTATTGTCAGGGTGTATGTGCCGGGAGTAACATCGGTGAAGTGCCAGATCATGCCGGCCCTGTTTGCCTCCTCGCTGCTGGTAACAAATGTCATTCCATCGGGAAGGGTGTCGTTTATCCACACATCGCTTGCAACGCTAGAGCCTGTATTGGCGTATGTGATGGTGAAGACTACAATTCCACCGGGGCTGGTATATGATACATCAGAGACTTTACTAAGGGTCATTATAGGTCGGACAATCTGTATTGTTGCGGAGTCGCTGCTGGGATTGAAAGCGAGTCCGTTACTTATCTCATAGTTAAGGGCATAGAGACCAGTGATGCTGTCGCCA
>JAJSAE010000073.1 GCA_024281315.1 archaeon
CGGCCATGGTGCATCCCTTCCATGGTTTTTGTGATTTGACAACTATGAATATGCACCATGGCTTTATAAAAGTATTTATGCAACAGAGCAGTCCGGTGGAAAAATTCATATAGAACATTCCTATAGGGCGATTGAGGCCTATATATGAAGCTAATTGACGCAAAAGGAAGAGGTTCCCTCACCGAGGCCGAACTTCTGGAGATTATGGAAGTTCTGAGCAGCGGAGGACTTGTTGTTTACCCCACGGAGACGCTCTACGGCCTCGGCGGAGATGCTACGAGTGAGATGGTGGCATTCAAGACTTTCAGGGCCAAGAAGAGGCCCTTTGATCTCCCTCTCTCGGTTGCGGTGAGTGACATGAGCATGCTGAGGACGGTTGCACTGGCGGATAAATTGGCGGAAAGGATCATAGATGCATTCACTCCTGGCCCTCTTTCCGTGCTGCTCCCCAAAAAATCGTCTCTTCCTGCTGTTATCGCATCTTCAGGAGAAACTATCGCCGTTCGCCTGCCAAAGCATCCTATTGCCATGCAGATAATCGGGCGTTTCGGGCCGATAATCTCAACATCAGCAAACACGCACGGAGGCCAGCAACCCACGAGCATAGAGATAGCAATGGAACAGCTTGGAGACTCGGTTGATATTTATGTGGACGGAGGTCAGGCCCCCATCGGAAAGCCCTCCACAATCGTGGAAATCTCACACGGGAAGGTTAATGTTGTGCGCTACGGCGCAATTCCGGTTGAAAAAATCATGGAGGTTGTGGATGACCTCACGCGAAGCGGAGATGCTTAGACGGGCGGGAGAGATTGCCGGAAAGGCTAGGGATTACGGGGCGTCGCTTGTTAAGGAAGGGGCAAAACTTCTGGATGTTGCGGAGAAGGTTGAGGCTTTTATCATTGAAAGCGGTGGCGATCTTGCGTTTCCAATCAATCTGTCAATAAACAATCAGGCTGCGCACTACACGCCGGCTCACGACGACGAGAGGATTTTTCACAGAGGAGACATTGTAAAGGTGGATGTTGGGGCCCATGTGGACGGATATATAGGCGATACGGCGATCACGGTTGAGGTGGGAACACATCACCAGAAGCGGCTCATTGAAGCGAGTTCGGAAGCGCTTGAGGCTGCCATTTCCATCATCCGGCCGGGCGTATCTGTCAGAGAGGTCGGGCAGGTGGTTTCCACAGTAATTTCCTCGCTTGGATTTCAGCCGGTCAGAAACCTTACCGGGCACCAATTGAAGCAGTACATACTCCATGCCGGCCTGAGTATTCCCAATGTGGATGACGGGGACAGCACCATTCTCCGGGAGGGCATGGCCGTTGCGGTGGAACCGTTTGCCAGCACAGGCTCCGGCGTTGTGGACGGTCGGACATCCGGCAATATATTTCACGCACTGCGCATACGGCATGTGGGCGATGCGGCTGTCGATTCTCTGGTGCAGGCTATAGAAGATAGGAGAGGCCTCCCGTTCTCGGAGAGATACCTCTACAAAAGCGACCCTGACCCGGATAATTTTTCAAGACATCTCAGAAAACTCCACAGAATGGGGATAATACGGCCCTATCCGATTCTATCCGATACCAAGGGGGGCCTTGTTTCCCAGAGGGAACACTCCCTTCTGGTAACTGCGGACGGGTGTGAGGTCCTGACGAGGGTGTGAGGGGAAAAGGGGTTTTAGGTTGGGGGAGGGTTGGGTAACGTTCTGGGGATATGTGAAGTTGCCGAAGGCAATTTGGGCGAAGGTGCGAAGCACCGTAGCCGTATGTCCGCTGTTAGGCGATGACCGCTCATGGTTTACCATTAACTAGTCCTCTTCAAAGTAGAATTTCAGGTATTTTTTAAATTTCGTTGGATCCAAATAAAGAATCTTTAATTCCCCCAAATCTTTAGCCGCTCGTTTCGCTATTTGGGCACCGTAATAATATCCCAATCGCCCTTCTATCAACATGTCACTCGTAATCCCGGGTACAGAAAACAGTTTCTCCAACAAATGCTCATCTTCACGGTTATTCCTTATCACCTTCTTGATTGAGTACCATATGGATTTTTTCGACTCTTCACATTTTTTAACCCATTTCTTAACAGAGGGTTTATCCAGAAGGCCCAACCACAAAGCCTCATCGAGAGAGACTTTTGTTACACAACTTGCAAGATATGTAGCTACACCTTCGGCCATCATTTTCTTAATATAGTAATCCCCAACTGATTCATAGTTCTCGGGGTAAAATTCTTGAGAATGGTAATAATGAATCGCATGAAGAACTTCATGAACCAAATGAGCTTTCAGTCTGAAAGAAGGATTGGCCATCCAAATGTTCATTCGAGTCATGTCGAAAAAAGTAAATGGTCTGCCATTTAGGATGATACCGTGTCCGTCCCAGCTACCAAGACCAATAAAGAATATGATATCGGGAGATACTATATCATCTGCAATTGAAGATGTAAAGGGAACGAGATTGGACAAATGCTCTCTCAGTTTTTCAGTATTTGCAATTGTCTGTTGTTTTCCAATTCGAGATAGAATAGAATTAATGTCTTCCTGAAACTGGCTCCTTTCTTCAAAGATAGAAAAGTATTCTTCAAAGAAATCTTGATATGTCAACAGTATTTGTTCTGAGCTTATGTCCGTTCTCAGTTGTTGTTCAGCGATATTAATGAACTTCATGGAACCTCCACTTGAAGTTTGAGTGTTTTTCGGCTAACGTTTGGCGGGTATACGAAGTGCGAGGCAAAGCCGAGCATTTGGGCGGAAGGGGTGCAACCCCTGAAGCCGTATACCCGCCTGTTATCTTCCCCGACCGAAGCGAAGCGTAGGGAGAGTGCAACGTGGCAAGGAAGCCGAAGGCTTCCGCAGAGTTCGAAACCCTGCCGTAAATTCCGTTGTTGCCGTAGTTTTTTCTTATTGTCATCACTTTCACCTAATCAACTGGGACTTTTTTTTATTCATGTTCTGAATCATGATAAAACAACATTTCTTTGAATTTTTTTGTCATTAGTTCTTTCCTTTTTTCGATGAATTCCATGAAGTTATCTAATGACAAATCTATATCTGGGATGCAATGTCTTTTCATGTATTCTTTTCTTTCTGTTTCATCAGGATATGTTCTTGTAATCCATTCTTTGAAGTCGGAATCGGATTTCTCAATATTCGGAGTTCCCTCCAACAATTGTAAGTTGGCTAAACGATTAAACTCAGTCAAATAATATTCTATTTTCTCACCTGAAATCCCTAACTCTCTCAATTTCTTTTCTTTGAAGGTCCCGCGTGGATATATATGGTCTATATGAAATTTATTTTTAAAATCTAATGTTGGATATAACATTGCTAGAATTGAGTATGTATAACTCTGTTCGTATTTATAGAAAAATAAGTTTTCAATATCATCGTTATTAAATATAATCGATTTGTTGGTTCCTTTGAATCTCGCTATTATTTTGTCATGAGGAAATTCTGTGTTATTTGTTTCCAATATTGACCTTATTGGTCTAAGAACATTATCTGGTTGACCGCTAAATGCCCTTTTTATGAGTGAAGAAGCCAGCCACTTATGAATTATTTTCCGGTCTTTGGCATATTGTGAATGTTCTACAAAATTATGCGGATTCCCTTTTTTCATAATGTAATACGATATAGGTATAATAGCATTATTAGATGTGAGTCTATCTCTATTGTAGCCAAAAACTGAAATCAAATTAACAGCTTTTTTTATGGCGTGGGATATTTCATCCCATTTATTCTCAATTTTTAGCATATTTCCCCTATTGAAATTATCTACCTTAAAAGCAATATCTTTAAAATCAGTAAGCACTAAGCAGCTTTTTAACACGAAATCCTTATTGAAATCGAAGCCCTCTCCTATGCTATTCAGCTCATCTACAAAAGATGTTATTTCTTCTCTTGCGTCTTTTACTTCCCATTGAGCGGTTGCTATTGAAAGCAGAAGATCTGAGTAACTAAGCACTGTCCCACCACTATTTACACGAATGAATATGTTTAAAACTTTATCTAATTCATCACCTTTTTCAAGGTAATAGTTGATACATTCAACATCATGAATAACCCTTTGTAATTTAAAAAGTGTACGATTTGCAAATTTCGATTTTTTTGCTTCTAAAGAAGATATCCCTTGATCAATAAGAAAGTCATTAACATCCGCTGGTTCTTTAAAATCCAGTATCTTTCCGACTTCAAACCAAAAAGTTTCTTCTCCATTTTTTTCAGCTTCTTCTGGCGTTAAAAATTTAAAATCAAACTTGCGATCATACTCTGACGACTCTTTTAAAAGGTTCAGATAGAGTTTTCGTTTGGGAAACGCGGAATCATTATCCCATCGCTTGTATGGGATCTTATATGCATAAGTGCCTTTCATTCCAATATATAAAGCGGTTAATCTCTGTTGTCCATCTAATATTGCAGTAATTTTACTGTTGCCAGTAACATTAGCTTTTGGATTATGGGTTGTGTTTTTCTCATGATAATTTCGTATAAATTCATAAAATTGAAAATCCTTAACCCTTTCTCCTTCAACATTCCAGAATAGAAATGAACCAATTGGATAGTCTCTCATTAAAGAATCAAACAATATCTCTATTTGTTCCGATTTCCAAACAAATTCTCTTTGAATTGCTGGTAAATAGTATTCGTTTCTGTCGATTTTTTCTATAGTCTCTTTTATTGTTATTGGCCTTTCGAAAGACATTTAACCACCTACCTCATTTCTGTAATAGTAGAAGCTCAAACGATTAAAAAGGATATCGTTCCATTTCCGTTTTTTAATAACCTTCCTGACCGTAGAAATAAGAAAAAATTTAGGTGAAGCGTAGCGGAACCGTTTAACACCCGTTATAAGATAATCTCGACTTGTCGGGATTTCTTCCCCAGTTCGTCTTTCTTTTCCGTTAAACGAAGGCAACAACGTCATGGATTTACGGTCTCCTTTTCCAAAGGCAGGGTTTCGAATTGAAGATAACTTGTTTATATCCGAAGTAATTTCGGATATCATTCCAGTTTGGTGGTATATCCGAATATGGTTTGTATATCTTCCATTTGTCTTTCTTTTTCGTCTTCACCACCTTCTCTGTTAGGGTATGTTTTTTCTCTATATAACCCTAACGGCCGCTTATAAAAATGTGGACGAAAGGGTTTTTACTTCGGCCCGGTAATCCTCACATTATCCACAAGAGCATAGGGTGCGAACACGGCGTGAGTTTCTCCCCACCAGTCCACAGGCACAACCTCTTTTCCGAGTTCCCTTATGTTCTTCATGAGGCTCAGCATATTTTCGGTTATCCGTATCCCTTTCCATGACTCCACAATCTCGCCGTTCTCCACATAGAATATGCCGTCTCTGGGTATGGTGGAATAATCTCCTGCCCTGTGGTCCTGATACCGCGTGTACCATGTGTTGGCGATGTATAATCCCTTATCGATGCCGGCCAGCATGTCTTTCCAGTCGCTCTTTCCCGGCTTCACGGACATCTGCCAGTATTGGGGATTTATTCCGGCCATGCTCCCTGCATCCGTGCCGTTTCCCGTGGTCTCTGTGCCCATCTTCTTTGCAGTGGAGTTGCTGTGCAGGTATGTCTTGAGAACACCGTTCTCTATGGCCAGCGTTTTCTGTGTGGGCGCGCCCTCATCGTCAAATCCCCTGCTTCCCGCCCCGGGTCCGTGCGGGTCGTCCCAGAGCGTTAATATTTCCGAACCGACCTCCTCGTTCATCCTGTCCACGAAGAAACTGGAACCAATATCTACAGAGAATGCGGAAAGAGATTGTCCCATTTCCGTAACGGCCGAGCCGAAACAGAGCGGCTCAAAGAGGACCGTGTATTCCCCTTCCTTTCCCTCCTTAACATTCCGGTTCATTGCAGCAAGAATTCCCGCATGTTCTCCCACATAGGCGGGTCCGAATCTTTCCAGTTCCTTTTTTGTGGCGGCATGGGTACTGGCCTGCCCGGGATTTCCCCCGTCGTTAAACGCCCTTACCGTGCTTATGATATGGCATCTGTATTCCTCAAGGGAGTTGTAATTTGTTTCCAGACTGACCTTCTTTTTCGAGAGGTAAATCTCACCGGAAACTCGCTTTACTCCGTGCCGGAGCGCAGCGTCCATGGCAGTTTTTGGCAGTTCGGAGATATCCATTGTTCCCACATCCCCGGCGGGAGTCTTAGCAACGGTCTTTTTGTCGTAAAGTCCCCGGAAATCAGGGTTCACAGGCAGTTTTTTTGCGAATTTTACCGCCTTCTCAATCGTCTCTTTCATATCCCCCTCGCTCTTTATCTCCACGCCGGTGGTCCTTCCGCCAACTGCAATAAACACCGCAAGCGATTCGTTGAGCCACCTGTTGCTTATGTCAACTCTGTTGTTGGAGAACCGTATCTGAACATCATCCTTTTCAATCCGCTTTGCGGCGGCCTCGTCAGCCCCCAGTTCCAGCGCCAGTTTCAGTGCTTTTTCCGCATTCATGTTACCACCTCATCCTCACATCTCTGAGCCTCATGTGCGGCCCTCCGGTCCAGACGGGCACACCCTGCTCCGGGTCGCTCTTTCCGCATGTCGCACCTACGAAGTCCATCTCCTTACCGACGGCATCCGCGGCGCCCCAGAATGTCGGGGTTGTGAGTTCTATAACCGGCCTTCGCACGGGTCCTTTAATCTCGCCGTTCTCTATGAGGTAGGCTTCGCGGCCCACATACTTCTGGTTGTACCTCACATCGTCTATGTTCCATTCGGTGAAGGATTTCATGTATATGCCGTACTTCACATCCTCCAGCATCTCGTCCAGAGAGTGGTTGCCGGGCTCCACGAATGTGGTGCTCATTCTCACGATAGGCTCTCTGTCCCAGTTGCTCGCCCTTGCGGCTCCGTTGCTCTTGGTTCCGGTAATGGCGGCGGTCTCCCTGTTCTGAAGGAACTCGTTTATAAGGCCGTTTTTGTAGAGATGCCTCCGTCTGGCCGGCACCCCCTCGTCGTCGTATTTGTAATAGCCGAAGCTGTGCTTCACCGTGGGGTCGTCCACAACATTCACAATATCGGAGCCGATGCGCTGGCCAATCATGTCCGGCTTTACGAAGGACTCTCCCGCAAGGTATGCCTCCCTGCCGAGTATGCGGTCCGCCTCTGTTGGGTGCCCGCAGGATTCATGGGCCGCTATCCCGGTAACCTCCGGGCCGACAATCAGGTCCATTTTCCCGTCCTTCAGCATCTTTCCCTCGTTTATGGAGCGGAACAGAATAGAGGCCATGTCCGTGGCCCTCCCAAGAGGATTCCATTTATCCCATTGGTCATATCCGCCGGCCCATGCAAGCTGGCTGTATGCCTGCTCGTTCCCCTTCTCGCTGGCCACCACCATGAAATAAAAGTATTCGATCTGTGGAAGAAGGGAGGAAATATCCGTTCCCTCCGATGTCAGGATATGCTTTTCGGTGAGAATGTCCCTGAGGACCTGCATTCTGACAGCTAGCGGTATTCCGGAGGATGTGAGATTTTGCTCTATCTCCGTCAGGTATTCCACCTTTTCGTGGTTCCCGACATCCTCTATTTTTCTCTTCTGCTCAACGGTCCAGTAGTCCTTATATGCCTTTTCTTCGGAGAGTCGGACATCGGAGTCTCTGGAAACCTTTTTAGCGAGTTCTACGGCGCTCTCTACGGCCTTTTCAAGGGATGCGTTATCGGTTTTATTGGTATAGGCCGCACCCATGCCGCCGTTCACAATGGCCCGTATGGCCAGCCCCCTATCCTCTCCTTCCGTTGAGGCCGTGAGGGTGCCGTTCTTCATAAAATTCACGCTGTATTTTCTGCTTTCGGCCCTGACCTCGAAGTAGTCGGCCCTTGATTGGCCGAGGGCCAGAACCTTTTCCGCAATAGTTTTCATAGCATGTCACCACGTATGCATGGCGGTGCAAGTATATGTAGTTTGCGGAACAAGTCCATTGTTCCCTGCTCTGTTGCATAACTCCATTCTGAGTTAGGGACTGCGCTTATTCACCTTCCCTATTTCTACCCCATCGTTTTTTTAACCGTGTGAAACCTCTTGTTTTTCACAGTTTTAGCATC
>JAJSAE010000074.1 GCA_024281315.1 archaeon
GAGGGGGATGCGAGAATACTGGTTATCTACGGCGGAATCGGTGCGGGCGCTTCATCTCTAGCTGCCCGTACGATTTCATCTCTGAAAGGGAAGAAGAATGTTGCATGGATATCCATGGATTCAACGCCGCTGGAGAATGTGCGGTCATTTTTGAGCGACTTTTCCGAAGAGATTGGTTCACACTTCGACGACCTTTCCTCTCTGGATGGCTTCGGCGTTCTTCTTGTTCTCGACAACTGGTACGATGTCTCCGATGATACGGTGGACTATTTCACAGAGGAACTCAAGGCCATCAAGAGAACGGACATAAAGGTCATTGTTACCTCGCTGGAGAACACTCCGTCTTACAGCAGGTTCTACCGCATTGACGATATCAGAGACGGTTCCGTGGAAGAGCTGCATATACGGGGGTTGGAGCCGGAATACTGCAGAAAATTGCTGGGAACGGTGGATGATGATGCCCTGAAAAAGATATTCATGATGACGCACGGCCGCCCCCTTTACATAAATCTGCTTAAAAAAGGAGATGTGGATGCGTTGCTAGCCGTATCTAGCTTTACACAGGAAGAGGTCAGATACCTGATGTTTCTGGCAGGGGTCCGTCCGTAGTTCAGAACTCTATCCCCTCTCTTGCATTAATTCCCTTCTCGTACGGGTGCTTCACCATCTTCATCTCCGTAATGAGGTCTGCCATTCCCGCAATCTCCCCGGGCATACACCTCCCCGTTATGATTATTTCCATCTTTTCCGGTTTCTTGTCAAGTACCTCAATCACTTCTTCTATTTTCAAAAGGCCGAAGTGCAGGGTTATGTTGAGTTCGTCCAGAATGAGAATATCACACTCCTCTTTTTCTATAATGTCCAGCGCTCTAGCCAGTCCCCTTTCGGCAGCCTCGTAGTCCTCCGGCCTCTCCTTTCCTTTAATAACGAACTCAGGAAGGCCGTACTGTTCCACAGAAATGCAGTCCATCCTTTTTGCCGCCCGTTTCTCCCCGTAATCCCCGTTCTTCATAAACTGAACGATGATTGTCTTTAAGCCGCGGCCAGATGCCCGCAGTGCGAGGCCCAGCGCCGCCGTTGTCTTACCCTTCCCATCTCCGGTATATACCTGAATAAGTCCTTTCTCGAGCATGGAGGAAGGAAGGTAATGTTCTATTTAATTGCCCCGCTCCCATCATGCGCTCCCTTTTTATGCATCCTCTCCATTCGGGAACCGTGCTTGAAGTAAGGCAGATGACACCTGCAGATGTTCCCGCCGTTTCGGAACTCGTTCGCTCCTCTCTCGAACTGGATTATTCCATGGACACCTATCTCGGGATGTTCTCATTCTGGCCCTCCGGTGCTCTGGTGGGGTGCATAGGTCGAAGAGTTGTTGCATTCCTCGGTTCAATCATCCCTGCCGAAGGAGAGGCGAGAATTCTTCTTTTCACGGTCAATTCCGAATTAAGAGGGCAGGGGTATGGTTCCAGACTTCTGAAGTACTTCGTCACTTCCTGTTTTATGGATGGGATAAGGGTTATTACTCTGGAGGTTCGGGAAAGCAACGAAATTGCCATCTATTTCTACAAAAAGCAGGGTTTTCAGCTGGTAGAACAGATGGAAAACTACTATGCGGATGGAGAGTGCGGGTACAGAATGGCCCTCTGGCTCTGATGTTCACATGTAGCCGGGCTCGTCGCTCCCTCTGTTTTCATTCCAGTAGTAGTAAGGGGACTGCTCTCTCTGGGCCTGTGAAATGTCTCTCGATATCCCTTTCTGGTAGGTGCCGTACTTTTCGATAATCTGGGATTCCACGCTTCTGCTTCTTTTGAGAGCCTGTTCTATATGCTTCTCATCGATAAGCGGATCTTCGTTCCATACCGCAATATCCCCCGCCGCTCTAATGAGGCCTCCGAGGCCCCGAAGCCTAAGTGTTAAGGCATTGTCGGCGTTGTCTATCTCCTTTGCTCTCTTGCCGGCAATGTCTATTATATTCTGCACCGCACCTCTGGTGGCATGGGGGATTCTGCCGTCCTTCTGAATCTCCTGAGCGATGAACTGCATCATCTTCATCCGATTTTCCTCGGTGTCGGGCATGGTCGTTTCCATCAGAACCTCATAACCGGAACCAGATATTCTGGAACGGAGCGGAGAAAGGATATGCTCAAGGTCCTGAATGTTGCACGCACCCACAAATATGAAATCGCAGGGAACCGCGTCCACTCTTACACTTGCCCCAGCGCTCTGTGGATTTCTCCCGCTGATAGGGAATTTCTTTTCCTGCATGGCAGTGAGTATGAATCGCTGGAGATGACCGATGTGCGGTATTTCGTCAATGAAAAGGACGCCCTCGTGCGCCTCGTGAATCGCACCTGCCACCACCCTCTCATAGGGCTGGCTTCCCAGCTGCTCATGACCGCCGTACGGGTCGTGGCGCACATCTCCGAGAAGTTCCGTTTCGCTGGCTCCGGTGGCCAGAACGAAGGGCCGCCTCTCCAGAGGCACTATGACCTTTCTCGGGCTCACCTTTTCCAGTTCCCTTCTCTTTTCCAGTGCCTTCTGGTCCAGCACCTTAATCATCTCTCCCGCTCTCTCGAACACCACAACCTCTTCTTTGCCGAGCCTTTTTCTCGTGGTGGTTACCCTCTTTCTGGGCGGGCGACTGCTTATCATCTCAAGAAAACCGGATATGTCTCCGAAAGGACTCTCTCCCATGGTGTTTCCCGATGCTTTCGGCGTGCCGCATCTGGGACAGAATGTTTCCGTGGGGGAGGAGTAGGTGCCGCAGTTAACGCACTTGTAGCCGAGCTTCTCCGCTATGTGGATAGGGGCTTCTTTCGGGTCAATGAGTTCTCCTTCGGCCGATTCCAGTCCTTCTCTTTCCCTGAGAACCTCCTCCATGGACTTGACCTCTACCTGCGGCCTCTGAGGGTTTTCCGGGTTGTGTACCACGCGAATCTCCTCTATCGGCCGTTCCATGTGAAGGGCAAGGGCCTGTGCTATCATGGATTTCCCTGTCCCGGGAGGCCCAACAAGGAGAAGGTGCCGCCTCTGCTTTGCCGCAATCAGAGTCAGCGCTATGGCTTCCTCCTGCCCGATAACCCTGTCCAGAGGGTCCGTGGGAATCTCCACATCGGCCGTTGTTTCAATCTCATCCAGTTTCTTCATCAATGCATCATCCCGTTCTGTATTCAACTGAGGTCTCCGAATGTCAGTACCACCAGATTTTCCGGCTGCTTCGTTATGCCGAATTTCTTCGTGGCGATAACCGTGGTTACCTTCCCGGCACCGGCTATGTCCAGCAGTTTCTGTGTTATAACTCCGTCAAATATTATGGCATCCACGCTGGAGAGGTCTCCTTTCATCCGTTCAGCCAGGTCTCTGACCGCAAGCTCTTCAAGTTTGCTGCCCGCCGGGTCCAGAAGATACGCCTTGGAAGTGCCTTTGAGTTCCTCCGCCAGCTTTCCGAAAAGACTCTCTTTTTCAGGCGCAGGCTCCGGCTTCTCCTCCGTTATCGGGACCTCTTCCTTGGCCGGAGTGAAAGCACCCGGTGAAACGGGCTTATTTGCAACCCTTTTTTCCTGAGAGTTTTTCTCCTTTCGGGGCGCTCTTGTGGACTTGTTCTTCTCGTATTTTTCCTTCTGGGTCTGCTTGCCGTTTCCGCTCCTGCCCTTCCCGTTTCCATTTGTATTCTGCTGCAGGGCTTTTGCGGTATTTCCACCGGTGAGACCATACATATCGATGTACTGGTCGGCCGGCATCTTGTTTCGGAGGGCTTTCATCATCTGCTTGGGCGTGAGGTCCTCGACCTCCTGATTCCTGGGTGCTCTGGCTATGAAGTCCAGTTCCGCAACCTGAAGTAGTTCCTTGAGAATCATTTCCCCGCCCCGGTCTCCGTCAACAAAGGCCGTAACCACCTTCTCCTGCGAGAGTTTTTGAACGGTCTTGGGGACATTTGTTCCCCCGACTGCTACGGCGTTTTTTATACCCGCTTTCAGCAGATTCAGAACATCGGCCCTTCCCTCCACGATTATAATCGCATCGGAGTTCTGAACATTCGGCCCTGCCGGACACTTCTCCGCCCCGATGGTTGTTATCTCTTCAACCTGCACATACTGCCTAACGGATTCCGTAAGGTCGGTGCCGGTATTCTTCGACTCCTCTATCATTCTGGCAAGCAGTTCCTTCGCCCGGTCTATTATCTTCTCTCTCTTCTTAACCCTGACATCCTCGACAGCCCCTATATTAATCCTTGCACTGCACGGGCCGACCCTGTCTATTGTTTCCAGAGCGGAGGCCAGTATTGCAGTCTCTACTTGATCAAGACTGGAAGGAATCTCTATGGTTCCCTCGGTCTTTCCCTTTTTCGAGGTGATTTCCACCTCAATTCTTCCTATCTTTCCGCCTTTCTGCAGGTCCCTGAGGTCCAGTTCGTCTCCAAGGAGACCTTCTGTTTGTCCGAAAATCGCACCGACGATATCGGGTTTGTCAACCACGCCGTCGGTTATTATGTTCGCTCTTATCATGTACTTTGTTGTAGTAGGATCCATCATCGTATCACCTTCTTGTTGTTTCATTCTTTTTTTGTGTTACGGTAAAAACAGCCTTTGCACAGCCCCCAACGGGCATATTATCCTCTTCTTCCATTCGACAGGTCTCATCCTGTCTTTCATCCTCTATCTTTCTAGGGTGAATATGAGATTATATGATGAATGTGAATTGTGATCGGCTATTAGTTACCGTATTTCCTTATACCGCTAATCGTTTAAATAACTTTCGGTTATGAGGCCGCAAACTCGCCGAAACCATAAAGAATAAGTAGAACGGACCGCTACAATCTCCGATGGCTCTTTCATTCTCTGTGTTCCTGGTGCTGTATAATCTCAGCATTGTTCTTGCTGTCGGTGCAGGAACGGCTATCTTTGTTAATATAAAGGAAAGGAAGCTGGCAAAGGTGCTGGCTTCGGCCAGAAGGAACCTCCCCATCATTATCATACTGGCAGTCATACCTGTTTTCGTTCTTACGGAGAAGTGGTTTGCACCGGCCTATGCCAATCTTGATTATACTCCTCTTATATACTCCTTCTTCGGGGAGTTTCCGGCAGATGTCCAGCGCTCTCTTTTAAACCCCATGATGACCGCGTTCATGGATTTTGTTTATGTTTACGGCTTCACATTTATCATCTATTTCACCCCTTACATCCTCATTGTAAATTCCGGCGACAGAATCCTCAGAAAGTACGCTGCAGTTATCGTTATCAATTACATCGTTCTCATCCCTTTCTACATCTTTTTCCCTGTTCATACTCCGGCATATTCGGAAGCCCTTACAACCGTTTCCCCTATTCTTTATAATAATCAATACCTCGGCAGAATGGTCACGGGAATCGACCCTCTTGACAACTGCTTTCCCAGCGGCCATATTTCTCTAATGCTGAGCACGCTTTTCGTTATGTGGAAGGCAAAGGGGGAGGACGGAGAGACATACGGGAGATACGCCTATTTTGTGCTGCTTTCATTCATCCTCATCAGCATTTCCATTCTCTACCTCGGCATTCACTGGCCCGCTGACATTGCAGGAGGGATAATTCTGGCTTATGCCGCCTATTATGTGGTAGAAAAAGGGCATGTGTTCCGCCTGATCGATGCCTTTATGCGTTTCTTTAAAAATGGAAGAAAATCGGAAGATTAGAGACCAAGAATCTCTCTGGTATGCCTCTTCCCCGCTTCCACAGCAGGCTGGTCGTATGGGTTGACATCCGTAAGATGACAGGCATAGGCCGTGGCCATTTCAAGGAATATGAGAAGCCTGCCAATTTCGTTTTCGTCGAGACTTTCAAGAACAAGCTTCCGGTTGAACACTTTTCTTTCGCTCATGGCCAGACCGGTGGCCCTCATCTCTGCCTTCAATATCTGCGAGAGGCTTTTTCCGTTGAGAGAGCGGCCCGGTGCATCTGTTCCTTCCACCGTGATATCATCCCTGTGATTTTCAATCCCCAGAAGGCTTATTGCGGTATTTTTCGGGCCGTCAAGGTACAGCTGCAGCTGCGAGTGCTGGGCAGCAGGCCCCACTGCGGTTACGGGGATCTGTCCCTTTCCGTTCTTCCCCAGGCTCTCGGCCCACAACTGTGCGAACCAGCCCCCCGTCTCCTTTAGAGAGGACGAGTAGGTGAGGAATACATGTGCGCTCACTCCCTCCTCCATTGCGGCCACGGATTTTGACGCAAAGACAAGCGGCTCGTTATTCTCTTCAAAGTACTGCCTTGCCACACCCTCCGCACCCTTCAGAAGCTCTTCGGGGTTGCAGTTCATGTAAAGCGCTGGAAAAAGGCCAACGGAAGAGAGTACAGAGTACCTTCCTTCAACACCGTGAGGGAACGGCAGGGTCCTTATGCCCTTCTCAGTGGCCCAGCGGTGGAGTTCGTTCTCCTCGCTCTCCGTGGTTGTTATCACCATCCTCTCTTTCGGTTCCACTCCCTCTTTTTCAAGCCTCCGAAGGATTATATTGAGCAGTACAAGGGTTTCGAGGGTTTTTCCCGACTTTGTTACCACATTGAAAAGGGTATTTCTCAGGTCGAGAGATGAAAGGACCGATTCCACCACCTCCGGCTCTATCGTGTCAAGAATATGGATTCTCACCCCTTCCGCTGGGCCGAACACGGAAAGAAGGGCCTTTGCTCCAAGGGAGGAACCTCCCATGCCGCATATTACTAGGTCTGTAATCTCTCCCATCTCCCCGTTTACCCTTCTGGCCGCGGACAGGTGGTCCCGGCTGAACGGCAGATTTATGTAGTTCGCCCTGCCTACCTCAACATCGTTTTTCAGGGAGGCAAAAGCCTTTTTTATCCTCTCGTCGGGCAGGTCCGTGGCCGGCCAGTATCCGTAGGTTATCTTCACAGTTATCCCTCTTCGGAGTAGGAAAGGCGCGGGGTTAATTATAGTTTTTTACCCCACAACCTCGTAGTAGTACTCCCCTGAACTCTTCTGCTCCCGGTCCAGTCTGGAGCCCCCCTTGTTGATTCTCGGCCTCTTTGTGTCGTTGTCCCGTCTGAATGTTATTCCGACCTCCTTCAGGAAGCGGTTCATCCCCTCTCTCAGGTCAAGCGGTCCGAAGCTCTCTCCTTTTATTCCCGGTTCGCCCTCGAACACCATTATGGAATCGGATACGAGGTCGATAAAATATACATCGTGGTCCACTATCATGCCGGAGCGGCCGGTCTTCTCCATGACTCTACGGATGGTCTTTGCAGCTTCCATCCTCTGGTTCGCATCGAGATAGGCGGACGGCTCGTCTATGAGGTATATGTCTGCTTCCCTTCCCAAACAGACCGCCAGCGATACCCTTTGCAGTTCTCCGCCGGAGAGTTCCATGACCTCCTTGTCCATGAGGTTTTTAAGGGCGAGCGGGTGCGAAACCTCGCTTATGAAGAAGCCGTCCTGCACGGTGGGGCCGAGCATGGTGTACAGGAGTTCTCGTACGCTCCCGTCGAAGTCCGGCTTTATATATTGTGGCTTGTAACTGACCTTCATGCCTCCTTCGATTTCTCCCTCGTCCGGTTCTATGACACCGGCCAGCATCCTGACGAATGTGGTCTTCCCGATGGCGTTGGGGCCTACCACTCCCACCACTTCGCCTATCTTTATGCTGCCGCTGTTCACCTTAAGAGTAAAAGAGCCCATCTTTTTCACCAGTTCCGGGTACGAGAGGAGTTCCAGCGCATGCAGCTCCCCTCTGGCGGGATGGGTGTCGAACTCGATGGCCCTGTCCCTGAACCGTATGTTTTCCTCCTTCAAAAATCCGGTGAGATAGACATTTATGGCGGTGCGGACCGGCCGCGGCTGTGCGACTATACCGTATGACCCCTCGGTGCCGTACATAAGGTGAACATTATCGGCCACGGAGTCCAGTATAGCGAGGTCGTGCTCAATGACCATGACATTCTTCTCCTTTGCCAGCTCCTGTATAATCTCGCTCACCTTCAGCCTCTGGTAGATATCGAGATATGAGGAGGGTTCGTCGAAGAAATAAATGTCCGCATCCTTCAGAAGCGTGGCCGCTATGGAAACCCTCTGGAGTTCCCCGCCGGAGAGTTCGGACAGCTGTTTTCCGATAGCCGGAGCAATCTCCAGTTCCTCCACAACGCCGTCCATTCTTCCCCGGGTATCTACCTTCTCCAGTAGTTCGCCAACATTCCCTTTTATCACCTTCGGCAGCTTATCCACATACTGCGGCTTAAGCGCGGCGGTTATCTCCCCTGCGGCCAGCCTCTTCAGGTAATCGTGCATCTCTGTTCCGGCAAAGTGCTTTATAACATTGTCCCATGTGGGCTCGGCATCGAGGGCCCCCATGTTGGGGATGAACTGGCCCGAAAGAATGCTTATCACCGTGGTCTTCCCGATGCCGTTGGCCCCGAGGATTCCCACAACCTTTCCGTTCACAGGTGTTGGCAAGCGGTAGAGGCGGAAGCCGTTCACCCCGTACTGGTGCAGGAGCTCGCCGTCCAGTTCCTCCGGCAGGTTGATGATTCGTATCGCATCGTAAGGGCACTTATGGACGCAGATGCCGCAGCCCACGCACAGTTCTTCGGATATCACGGCCTTCCCTGCGGGCCCAATAACCACGGTCTCGTCGCCGGCCCTGACTCTGGGGCAGTATGCAATGCACTCCTGATTGCAGCGCTTCGGGTGGCACCTGTCCTTCATAACCGTGGCGATACGCATAACTGGCGGATATTTCGGGGGTTTAAAAAGACTTCGGAGATTTATTCCACTCCCCTCTCCGTTATCACGAACTCCGCCGTTGTCATCTCCGACATGTGCCTGTGCTTGATAAGAACCGCCCTCCTGTGGCCCGGTGTCGTCCTGTCTAGCCGTATTATGGTCTTGGCCGCGTGGTAGAGCGCGTGGCCACCTAGGGCTCTGTATTCTCCGGTGGAGCCGTCTGTATACACCTGAGATGTGAGTATCACTGGCACCTCCTCCTCTCTGGCGAATGTCATCAGTTTGGATAACTGCGGGCTGAGCGACTTCTTCTCGTGCCTGTTTTCGTCGTCTATCGTCAGCCTCACATGCATGGTGGCGGAGTCCAGAACGATGAGGCCGGCCCCTTTCTTCTTGGCAAGCCGTATTCCGCTGGCCACATTTTTCTCCTGGTCCGAGAATGAGTACGGGTGGTAGAAGTAGATGTTCTCCATGACTTCTTCGAAATCCTCCCCGCTTATCTGTCGGAGCCTCTCCATTGATACCCCTTCCGTGTCTATGTAAATCACCTTTTCGCCGGCCGCGGCTACTGCTTTGGTCATCTGGAGGCAGATGTTGGTCTTCCCGCTCCCCCCCTCGCCGTATAGCAGGGTTATGATGCCCCGCTCTATTCCTCCGCCCAGAAGATGGTCAAGTGGTTCGCACATGGTGGGTATGGCCTCGCCGCTCATGAGAAGGGTAATGCGGGAAACATTAAAGGTTTTGCGCACAAAAAAACTATATATCACCCTGCCGATTCGCTCCGCATGACCGTGAAGATAACATGGCTCGGGCACTCGACCTTTCTGATAGAGGGGAGCGAGCGAATCCTCGTGGACCCGTTCATAACCGGCAACCCGACTGCTCCCATTAAAGCGGAAGATGTGGAATGCGATGTTATATGCGTTACCCACGGCCATGCTGACCATCTGGGGGATGCCATTCCCATTGCAAAGAGGCTGGGCGTTCCGGTTGTGGCAATCTACGAACTGGCCCAGTACATATCCGGCAGGGGTGCGGAGGCGGTCGGCATGAACTTCGGCGGCACCCTACACAGAGAAAAGAGCAGTATAACCATGGTTCCTGCGTTCCACTCTTCCGGCATAACCGAGGCCGGATTTAAGATAGACGGCGGCCTTCCGGGCGGTTTTGGCATCTCAATGGACGGGCATACAATATATCATGCAGGGGATACCTCCCTCTTCTCCGACATGAAACTCATCGGGGAACTCCATAAACCGGAGGTGGCCATGCTCCCAATCGGCGACCTATACACCATGAACCCGTATACGGCCTCCATTGCAGCGGAATGGCTCGGCGTAAAGACGATTATACCGATGCACTACAACACATGGCCCCCAATCAAGCAGGACCCCGAGGACCTCAGAAGAATGCTCGAAGGAAAGGCGGATGTAATTATTCCAATCCCCGGCCATCCGATTGCCATAGAATAAGGAAGTGTTCCATTGTCCAAACACATGACCACCAGTATATCCAATGCGGCGTATCAGGCCTACGAAAAGAGGCTGATGAAGGAGATAAGGGAGAATCCGGTGCCGCAGCACCTCGCAATAATCATGGACGGCAACCGCAGGTATGCATATGAGCAGGGAATGCCCGCTGTGGCGGGACACATCAAAGGCAAGAATAAACTGGAGGAGGTCACGGACTGGTGCAGGGAACTGGGCATAAAGGTTCTCACGGTCTATGCATTCTCTACCGAAAACACGAGGCGCACCGAGGATGAGGTGAACATGCTCTACCGTCTATTCGAGGAGTCTTTTTTGAAGGTTCTAACCGATGAGAGGGTGCATCGGGAGCACATACGCATAAGGGTTATCGGAAAGAGGGATTTTCTGCCGGAGGGCCTGAAAGAGGCCATTGACCGGGCGGAGAAGAGCACCGAGAACTACGACAACTACTTCTTCAACATTGCGGTGGCCTACGGAGGAAGGGAGGAGATACTGGAGGCCATAAAGGAGATTGCAAGGGAAGTGAAAGAGGGAAAGATAGAGCCGGATGATATCACGGAGGAGATGTTCAGCCAGCACCTTTATACTGCGGACCTCCCGGACCCGGACCTTATCCTCAGAACATCGGGCGAGGTAAGAATATCCAACTTTCTTCTGTGGCAGATGGCATACAGCGAGCTGTACTTTACCGATGTTTACTGGCCCGGCTTCAGAAAAATAGACTTCCTGCGGGCCGTAAGAAGTTACCAGATGAGAAAGAGACGATTCGGAAGGTGATTACTTCCCCTCGGCCTCGGCGGCCTTCTTTGCCTCTTTTTTGAGCTTTTCCTGCTCCCTTTTCCCCCTCTGCTTTCCGGTCATTCCCGTTACCTTGAAGAGAAAGTCGTTGTAGGCCCTGATTGTTTTGCTAGCCGTTTCCAAGTCAGCCGTCTTATCCGTCTCGGAATCAACGATTAAGGCTGTTTTCCCCTTCGGTTTTATCCGAATATAAACGAGTGCGCCGTAGGAGGATTCCAGGAATTCCCCGTTCTTCTTTACGGAGCCGAAGCATTCCTTCATTATCTCCTCCAGCTTCCCGTCTATGTTCTTGAAATGCCCTCTTTTGATGTCGTACTCTCTCATATGTTCACCGGAGCCTAAATAGCTGCGGGATTTAAAAAGATTGCTCCGTTGAGGTCTCCAGAAGTCTGCCTATATCGGCGGTTGTCCCCATAAATTCCTCTGCCTCCATGAACACATCCCAGTCTTTTTTACACGGGCAGTCAGCATTCAGAAGCTCCCTGTCCTGTGTCAGAGAGAACTCCTCGATCCTTTTTATTATCTCCTGATCGCACTCTCCGCAGTTGTGCACCCCCCGTTTCCCGCCTCCCGCAGTGGGGGACGACATGAGCCTTGATTTTGTGGGGGTTTTAAGGGCTTCCATAAGGGTCCAAAGCCACGGTGGTCTGTAAACGCCCCTTCTCCACAGGTATTCCACAAGTGTCCTCTTCTGTATGTTCACGGGATTTAACGATATGGTCTCGGTGATTCCGTCCACCGCTTTTATCGACTCCACGGCATCCCGCAGGGCCTCTTTTTCCGTGAGGAACGGCGGCTTCAGCAGGAGATATGTCTTTGAAACGAGGCCTTCCGCTTTTATAACCTCCACTGCTTTCACATACTCCCTGAAGGTGAAGCCCTTGTTTATGCTCTTCAGGCGTACCCGGTCATTGCTGCTCTCCAGTCCCAGAGCAATCTCCAGTTCTCGTGCCTGTGTTTTCAGGGGGCCAAGAGTCTCCGGTGTGACATACCCCGGTCTGGATTCTATGAGAATGCGCTGGGCCTCTCCTCCGAAGGTCTCTACAAGTTTCTTTGCAAAGGAGAGGGGTACTTCTTCCGGGTCCAGAAAACTGCCGGATGTAAATATCTTCACATAAGGCTCTCCCGAATATGCGGTCATGGCCTTCTCCAGCTGTATCTCCAGCTCCTTCTCCCCTACATTGGCCGAGGAGTCGTTAACATAGCCGCACATGGTGCAACCACCGGAATTCCATGCCCATGAACAGCCTCTGGTTCGGAGAATAAGCACGAAGGCATCAACCGGCTTTCCGTCTATGGCATCCGGTTCTCTCCATGCGGCGATATATCTCTCCGGAGACTGCATTGGGGGACTTCCCCTGAAACCTTCGAGAATCTCTTTCATTGACATGGGTATCAAAAAATAAAAAAAGAAAAGGTGTTTGGGGTTTATAGGTCGTGTGGCTTGAGGGTCTTCCTTCCGTTCTCCTTCGCCCTCTTTTCTGCCGCCTTTATAGCGTTAGCCACATGCTTATCAAGGGCATCATAGAAATCTCCCGAGATTCTCATGTCGCCCTTAACCTTGTCCTTAACTTCGGACTTTTTTACCAGCATTTTTGCGCCTCCTTTTTGTTTCTTTGCGATAAACTCGCAGGGAGCCATAAGGAATCATAGTTTAAATATTTTCCGCTTGAAAAGGGCGAATCGGGCACGAAAGCCGCTCGGAACGCCAACCGAAAGGCTTATATATCGGTATCGACATGTCGGTATCGACACATAGGTGATTGCATGAAACGAGGAATGATAAAGGCACTGGCTCTGAAGATAATATACAATGATGAGGTCACCGGCTACGATCTCATGAAGAGAATAGAGGAGATTACCGGCAGGAAGCCAAGCAGCGGCACCATATACCCCATGTTGAAGAGCATGACCGATGAGGGATGGATAGAAAGACGGGAAGAGGGAAACAGGGCTCTTTACGGTATTACAGCCATCGGTAGAAAAAAAATGGCCGAGTTCCGGGGGCTCAGAAGTGAGTACTCCAGAAAGATAATGGAGACCATGTCCATTGCTGGAGAGGCCTTTGAGGGGTGTGAGGACGGAAAAAACACGGTGGAATTCCTGCTTCCATTGTTTATCGATGTCAAAGAACTAATCGAAAAGGGCGTGCCGTCGGAGAAAATCGAGGCGGTGGTCAGCGAGGCAAGAAAGAAACTCAGAGAGATTGAGGAGATGAAAGAATGAGCGCAATAATAGAGGTAAAAGGACTTGAGCATCGCTACGGCGACTTTACAGCGGTGAAAGGTATAGATTTCAGTGTGGAGGAGGGAGAGATATTCTCTTTCCTCGGCCCCAACGGTGCGGGCAAGAGCACAACCATAAACATTCTGGTAACGCTTCTCCCTATTCAGACCGGGACTGTAAAACTGGCGGGCTGCGACCTGAGGACGGACAAGAAGAGCATCCGAAAATCAATCGGCATAGTCTTTCAGGAAGAGGTACTGGATAAAGATCTGACGGTTGAGGAGACGCTGGATTTCCACGGAAGGATATACGCACTTCCAAAGGACGAGAGAAAAGAGAGGATAGAGGAAATGCTGGAACTGGCCGAACTCAGGGATAAAAGGGGCGAATTTGTCAAGAACCTCAGCGGGGGTATGAAGAGGAGGCTGGAAATTGCAAGGGGTCTTATGACGCGGCCGAAGATTCTCTTTCTCGATGAGCCAACCATAGGGCTGGACCCGCAGACAAGATTGAGGATATGGGATTACATAAAAAAGGTGAACGAGGAGGGGACTACAATTTTCCTTACCACCCATTATATGGATGAGGCCGATACATTGAGCGACAGAATAAACATAATGGACCACGGCGAGATCATCGCCAGCGGAACTCCCTACGAACTGAAGAACAGCCTCGGCCAGGACATGATATATCTGGATACAGCAGATAACGGAAGGGTGGAGGCCCTCATTTCTGGCGTGGAAGGGGTTAACAGCGTTAAACAGACATCGAGAGGGCTTGAGCTCCGCCTTAATACGGACGGCACCTCTCTCCTGCCTCATATCATAGAGCGCATAAATGCGGAGGGCATAGAGATACAGAGGGTTAACATGAAGAAGCCCACGCTGGATGATGTATTCGTTCATTATACCGGAAGAGAATTAAGGGACGATTCGACGAAAAACGGTTCCGCTTTCATGAGACCGAGAGGGAGGCGATAGAATGGACATGCAATTCGTGGCGATTTACTGGAGAGATATGAAGAGATTCGTGAGATTCAGAGCCATGCTCTTTTCCTCTCTTGTCCAGCCCATAATCTGGATGCTCTTCTTCGGACTTGGAATGTCCTCCAATTTCGACAACCTGAGCGCACTTCTCCCCCCACATCCCGGTGTGCTGACCATCGATTACCTGACATTCATGGGCGCAGGCGTCATAGCCATGACGACTCTATTCACAAGCCTTTTCGGAGGCATAACCCTGCTCTTTGACAGGAACTGGGGCCTTATGAAGGAGATGATGGCGGGACCCATGTCCAGAACTCACATCCTCTTCGGCATATCCTTGAGCGGCCTGACAAAGGCGATCCTTCAGAGTCTCATCATACTTGTTGTCGGCCTACTGATTGGCGTCCGGTTCTTCTCCGGCTTCGGAGCACTGCATGTTCTGATATCGCTTCTCGGCATTATGCTCTTCGTCAGCATTTTTTCACTCGGATTCCTATTCCTCTCGGCCACCATAAGCATGAGGCTCAACAGCATGGAGGGGGTGCAGGGAGTAATGACTCTTCTCACCATGCCCATATTTTTCTCCAGCAATGCGCTCTATTCCACGGCCATGCTTCCCGGCTGGTTGAACTTCATATCAAAGATAAATCCGTTGACATATCTGGTGAACGGGGTGAGATATTTCGCGGTAGGCTCAGACTTCTATGCCGTGGGGACGCACTATGTGTACGCCGTTAACGATATCCTCCTATCTCTTGCATTTCTTCTGGCCTTTGCAGGTGTAACATATCTAATGGCATGGCGGACCTTCCAAAAGGCTGTGGTAACATGATAAAAGGGGAAAAAGTGGCTGACAGCGTTCCGGGTTTCCCATAGGCTCTCGCACTATAGTACAGACCGGAACGCGGGTGGGCTTAACTTCCGGGTTCGGGATGAGACCGGGTGTGACCCCACCGCTGTGGCCGTCATACCGAAACGAGGGATTGGGCGGTTATATTTAAAGTTTTGGACAGGCGTGCTGTGGTGCAGATAGTTTTATAAGTCACGGATAAAAAAGTGGGGGCACTGGGATTTGAACCCAGGTCAGCGGGTTTCTTCCACGCAGGGAGCGACCCTGCATGTGATTAGACAGGTCAGCGCTCCAGTTTTTCATCACTGAATCAGCAAACCCGTTGGCATTCACTCCTGTATAACTGGAGCCCGCGAGGATGCCAGGTTACCCCATACCCCCATTGTATTGCACGCAGTGCGGCCGGGGCAAACCCAAGGGAGAAAAAGGGTTTATGAGTTCCTGTTACGCTGCGCTCTCTTTCTGCGTCTCATCTTCTTCTTTCTCCATTTCCAACGCTGTTTTCCGCGCTTTTTCCATGCTCTCGAACTTCTCTTCATTGTAATTCCTCGTTTCGGCTGATTTGTGGGTTAACACCCACTTATTAATGTAGTTTTCGCTTGGTAAATGGTTTGAGCGGGCCCGAGGGGATTCGAACCCCTGACCACTGGCTTAGAAGGCCAGTGCTATATCCTGACTAAGCCACGAGCCCATATATTGGATAGTGCGAGCGGATTAGTCTGAGGTGCAACACCAATTGGTGCAAGTGCACCGGTTGACTAAGCCACGAGCCCTTCACTTCGCTCAGGGCTCGAGCTCCCAAACATCCTTGGGAGTTTGGTCGTCACGAGCCCATTATGCTATCTATTCAAGCTCTGGGTCGTAAACATCCTTCGGAGTTTACTCCTACGAGCCCCGGTGTCATATAGCACCTGCA
Source organism: archaeon (assembly GCA_024281315.1). Taxonomy (GTDB): domain Archaea; phylum Thermoplasmatota; class Thermoplasmata; order JAJSAE01; family JAJSAE01; genus JAJSAE01. Next base: position 15,967 of record JAJSAE010000074.1, read on the forward strand.
TATCTTAATCCATTTTTGTGTGGCGTATCGGATTTTATCGCCCAATACACGCACCCTTTTAAAAACTTTCGGCCTTTCCTGCTCTGTTGCATAACTCCATTCTGAGTTAGAGACTGCGCTTATTCACCTTCCCTATTTCTACCCCATCGTTTTTTTAACCGTGTGAAACCTCTTGTTTTTCACAGTTTTAGCATCATATTGTATATCAGAAACTTCC
>JAJSAE010000075.1 GCA_024281315.1 archaeon
GGAAGTTTCTGATATACAATATGATGCTAAAACTGTGAAAAACAAGAGGTTTCACACGGTTAAAAAAACGATGGGGTAGAAATAGGGAAGGTGAATAAGCGCAGTCCCTAACTCAGAATGGAGTTATGCAACAGAGCAGATGAAATGGCTCTGTTGTCCTATCCCGAAAATATTTTACAGTCCGTTCCGGTACGGGTATGATAAAGCTAAACATTTCAGTCTCGGTCCGTATCAAAAGCATAAAGAGCAGAAAAAGGGTTAAGGGATTCAGACCTTCATTATTGCCAGAAGGAAAACGCCGGCAGCGATAACGAACCCCAGACCGGCCGCAACAATATAGATGAGAGCTTGTTCCAGCACATCAATAAGGGCCACATCGATAATTGCGTTCTCTCCCATGCACATGTACCCCCATACAGCTCCGATGCCGATTCCCAGAATCACGAACAAAATGCCCATTGTTCTGCTTCTTCCGCTCCCGAAGTAGGTGGTAAAGAGACCTGCCAGAAGGGTGACGAGAGAGAACGAAATAACCATGATATAAGCAAAGGAGGTCCATTCTTCCATTGGATCACCGTCTCAGAATTTTATTCCTGTGAGTGTCTTTGTATCTATGACGCCTGGGATCGACCTTATGGAATCCACAACAACCTCGCCGAGTAGATTAAAATCCTCTGTCTCTATCTTGGCTATCAGGTCATATTCCCCGAAGAGGGGGTGCAGTTCCACTATCTCCTTCACTTTCAGCAGTTCGTTATATACCTCGTGCTCCTTGGCAGGAGCCGTGCTTATTAGTACAAATCCTATTGCCATGTTAATTCACCGGATAGGTATTCTCTTCCGATGTTATAAGGCTTTCGGTCTTCCAACCGCGTTGTTGAGTACGGAAATTATTTCGCCAAAGTTTGGAGTTAGGTGACGCGGTATTTTTTGTGACCAGATTAACCAATAAGAAAATAAGATGGATTTGCGACACTGCGCTGAACCCGAGCAACCGCGATGGAAAAGCGCTTCCGGCTCAATTGATAAGGGAAGCGCTGAAATTAGGGATCTCAGCACAATTGAGGCCGCAGAAATGAAGGACTGGAACCACAATGAACCTGCAAACTGCTACAATCATAAGAGATACTGGTTGCCGTGGCTGAAAATAGGAGAAAAAACAATGGTAGCTCTTCTCAGGAGTGCCCCAAAAGAGGCTTTGTCAGGTCTCTTTATGGCACAAATGGAAAGGAGGAAGGAACATAGACATAGAGAAACTAAAAAATAAACATACTCAACAATGGTCTGTTTTTTCGTTTACTTCAGCGGCTCTTTTGCCGTTTCTTTCACGAATATAAGGGTGATCAAAGAGACCAGCGTGGCGGACACAAGGTAAAAAGCGGGTGCCCAGACATTGTCAGATATTTTGATGAGCCATGTGGCAATTAGTGGTGCCGTTCCGCCGAAGAGGGCCAGAGATATGTTGTAACTCACCGAAAGACCCGTGTACCTTATTCTGGTGGGAAACATCTCGGACATAAGTGCGGGCAGGGCGGCCTGAAGCATCCCCTCCATTACCACAAAGACAAGCATGGCGGCAAGGATGGCGAGGAAGGTAGTTTCAAAGAGCAAAGCGAAGAGTGGGAATGTAAGAAACACAAAACCCGCCATGCCGAGCATCATTACGGGTTTTCGCCCGATTTTGTCGGATAGTTTCCCCAGGGATGGAATCAATAGCATCATGACTATCATGGCGATGGTATGGGTTGAAAAGGCGCTATCAAGGGAAACGCCGTGAAATTTGTGCATATATGTGGGCAGGAATATCAGGACCAGATAGACCGAAACGGCAAAGCCCCAACTTATCATTATTAGTTTTATTGCGGGAATTTTGTGCTCCTTCCAGAATTCCTTTAAGGGTGAGCGGCTTATCCCTTCTGTCCTTATCCTTTCGAACTGCTCCCCTTCTGTCATGTCTTTTCTGAGATAGAGGCCCATGACACCTATCAAAGAACCCAGCAAAAAAGGGATTCTCCATCCGAAACTATAGAGTTGGGCGGGGGTGAGGAGGTTGGCTAGAACAGTGGCTATAGCAGAGCCAAGCAGCATCCCGCCCATGACACCGAATGTGGTCCAGCTCCCGTAGTACCCTCTTTTGCCCTCCGGAGCTTTTTCTACGAGGAAGGATATGGAACCTGTGAATTCTCCGCCGACAGATAGGCCCTGGAGGAGACGGAGCACCATGAGCATGAGTGCTGCATACCATCCGACCTGTTGGTGGGTAGGTAGGAGGCCGATAAGGCTGGTCGGTATTGCCATCATGAGGATTGAGAGGAACAGCGCCTTCTTGCGCCCATATTTATCGCCTATATGGCCGAAAATTATTCCGCCGAAGGGGCGCATGAGGTATCCCACGGCGAAGACAGCGAAGGCGGCGATAAGGGAGACGGTGCTGTCGCTACTGGGGAAGAACAGGTTTCCGATTATCACGGCGAAAAAACCATACACTGTGAAGTCATACCATTCAAGAATGTTTCCGAAGAACCCTGCGAAGAGGGAGCGTTTGTCGAGGGAAAAAACCTGTTTGTTTTTCTCCTGCATGGTCTGCCTCCTTAATTCTATGTTCCAGCCCATAGTATCAGAATTATTAAAAGTTATTGACATTCCGGAGTTAAGGAAGTAATATAGAGGGAGGTGGAAACAGAGCGGCGTAAAGGCGATGTTCTTTCAGCCGTGAAAGCGGCCCCTATCCAGAAGGAACCTTATTAGCGGGATGCAGTTAATCGCCTTTCCCCTTTCGGTCCTTGTGCCCCCGGTATCCCATGTTATCGCCGTGAGTTTATCGCACACGAGGCCCTCCGACGCCTTAATCAGGGCCCTTATCTCCCTTTCGGCCGTGGACTGCCCTTAAACATCATAGGCGGCCTGTATCAGTTCCGCGACTTCTCCGGCCACGCTGACGACGAAGTCCACTTCTCTGCCCCCTGTCCCATGCCAGTAGTTGATTCCGACCAAAACCTTAAATCCCTCCTGTTCTATACTGAATGGTGTGCATTAAAGGAGAGCGGACGGTTCACTGTGTCATAGTGCGGAGTTGCAGGAACAGGAGGGGGCGAGATTGACGGCTACGGGGGTTCAATGGATTGAAAACTTCTTTTCAGAGGAGTACGAAAAGTCGCTTAGGACTATAAGATATGCGGGGCCTTTAATTGTTTTCGGAGTTCCCGCAATATTCCTTATATCTTACGCCCATACTATAAAAGGTAAATTTACTGGGCTTGGAATTGCTGCAATCGGTGGACTTATTGCCATATTAGGCCTTCGTAGGGGCGACGGCAATCTCCCCACAAGAATCGGGGTATCAAAGGACGGCCTCTATTTTGTCAAGCGGAACGGAAAAGAGGGTTTTGTCCCGTGGGAGAAGGTTTACAGGATAAGGGTGATGGACAGCAGGCACCCGAAGGACTACATGTTTTATTATACGAAGAGCGACAGCGGTTTTGTTCAGTGGTTGTATAAGTATTTCATAGATTTCCCGGAACTGGCCATGGGATTTGATGCCGCTCAGGCTGTTATAAAGGCGCATGATGAGTATCGGGAGAGAGAATCTTCTTTCTCCAGTGTATAAAGGGTTCCAGCAACCATTAAATACCTCTCCTCCCTTCTTTTTCCCATGCCCCAGAGAATTATCATCATCGGCCTCGGCTTCGGCGGTTTTTCAGCGGCCAGAGCGGCCAGAGGCCGGGACAGAAATGCGGAAATAATCGTTCTTGAGAGCAGGAAGGAGTACGACGGCTTCTCGCCCTGCGGAATCCCCTACGCCATTGAGGGTGAGGTTCCCCTAGGTAGCCTGATACACGATTACGGCCTTGACAAAATGAGAATTCAGGTGAAACTGGGATACGAGGCCCTTGGAATTGATACCGATGCAAAGACGGTGAAGGTCATGGGGCCGGAAGGCGGGGAATCCCTTTCCTACGATTCTCTGATAATCTCCGCAGGCTCCTCTCCCTTTGTTCCCCCTGTTTCCGGAGCGGATTTGCAGGGTGTTTTTGTTGTTTCCACGCCGGAGGATGGCCGGAGGATTTCGGAGGCGGCCACTTCGTCGAAGGATGCGGTTGTTGTTGGGGCCGGCGCCATCGGTCTGGAAACGGCCTATGCGCTGAAAAAGAAGGGGCTCAATGTTACCGTTGTTGAAATGCTAGACCGCCCGCTTCCCAACTCGCTGGATAGGGACATGGCCGCTATTCTGCAGGACAGCATGGAGTACGGGGGAATAAAGATGCTCATGGGTAAGAGGCTGGAGGCCATAAACGGCCCGGAAAAAGTGAAGTCCGTCGCGGTTGACGGCGAGCAGATACCTGCGGATATGGTTATAATGTCCGTAGGAGTGCGGCCCAGCATAAAATTCCTTGAAAACTCCGGCATAGAGATCGGCCGCGGAATAATCACCGATGAGAGGATGCGTACCTCCGCTCCGGATGTTTATGCCGTCGGGGACTGTGTGGAGAGCTTTTCGCTCATTGACGGAAGCAGGGGGAACTGCTGGCTCGCCACTGCGGCCCATCATCAGGGCTCAGTCGCCGGAATAAATGCGGCAGGAGGCGATGCGAAATACCCCGGTTATCTCTGCACATTCGTTTCAAGAATAGGAAGGCTTGAGGTGGCGGCCACTGGCTACACCGCGGACAGGGCGAAATCCCTCGGCTACGAGGTTGTTTCCGGGAAGGCAAAGGGGCTTGACAGGCCTCACTGGTATCCCGGAGCAGAGGAGGTCAGCGTGAAGGTAATCGCCGATAAAAAGGATGGCAGAATCCTTGGCGCACAGGTTGCAGGCGCAAACGCCGGCCAGCGCGTCAATACATTCTCGGCCCTCATAACCGCAGGTGCCACTGTGGAGCGTGCGGAGATGCTGGAACTCTCCTATTCTCCCCCAGTATCCGATGTATATGACCCTGTTGTCACCGCTCTGGAAGTGTGTGCCAGAAAGTTGCGGAGATGAATTATTTAAAGGACATATCCCGCCGTCATAACGGTTTAATACCGGTGTGCTATATCCCTCCTTCCCGGGGGATGTAACATGGTAAGACCTATTCCGGACAACGAACTGAGACGCATGTGGGAGGAATTTCTCACTGACTACGAGTATCTGCCCAGACTGGAGGCTGCCGCCGATGCGTATCCTGATAAACGGAGCTTTGAAATAGATGCCTCGGAACTTCAGGAATACAGCATGGATTTTCTCGAATATCTTGTGGAAAACCCGGACACGGTCATAACAGCGGGCCAGCAGATTCTTCGGGATTACTATCCGCCAGATACGATCCCGGAAGGCGAAGATCTCAATATGAGAGTTGTCGGGATTCCCAAGAAGGAGTATGTGGCAATCAGAGACCTCAGAAGCAAGGACATCGGTCATTTTATATCTGTGGAGGGACTTGTTAATAAGGTCACGGAGGTTCGGCCAAAACTCCTCGAAGGGACATTCAAGTGTCACAGTTGCGGGGCTTATATCCGGCAGAGACAGGAAGGAACTGAACTCAGAAAGCCTGCCAAGTGCTACGAGAATCAGGGCGGCTGCGGAAAACAGACCTATTTCACGCTCATACCCAATTTGGCTGTATTTCAGGACTATCAGCGCATCGAGATTCAGGAGATACCGGAGGGGCTCAGAGGAGGCGATCAGCCTGCAAGACTTCCGGCAAATCTGGTGGACGACCTCACGGGCAAAATATCGGCCGGCGACAGGTTGGTACTCCACGGCATACTGCGCAGCTCTCCTCGAAAGAGCGGCGGGCAGCTTACAACGACATTTGACCTTCTCCTTGAAGTTAATTCATTCGAACTGGAAAGACACGACATAGATGAGTTTGAGCCCACACCGGAGGATATAGAGAGAATCCACAAGGAAGCGAAGGACCCCGACTTATATAAGAATCTGACCCAATCAATATCGCCCACTATAAAGGGATATGACGAGATAAAATGGGCAATTGTTCTGCAGATGTTCAGCGGCGTTACCAAGGTCATGGACGACGGCACTAGAGTAAGGGGAGATATACATGTCCTGCTTTTCGGAGACCCCGGCACCGCAAAGTCGCAGATGCTGAGATATGCCGCCTCCCTTGCTCCGCGGGGCATGTATGCCTCCGGGCGTTCCGCCAGCGCCGCCGGTCTTACCGCAGCTGCCGTTAAGGACGAATTCGGAGAGGGGAGGTGGACACTGGAGGCAGGAGCGCTTGTTCTTGCCGATATGGGTCTTGCGGCCATAGATGAGCTGGATAAGATGGATAAGAACGACAGAAGCAGCATGCACGAGGCTATGGAGCAGCAGTCAATAACCGTGAACAAAGCCGGCATAAATGCTACGCTCCAGTCCAGATGTTCGATTCTTGCCGCAGCAAACCCGAAATTCGGAAGATTCATACGAAAAAAAGAGCTTCTGGAACAGTTGGATATCCCTGCCCCTCTTCTTTCCAGATTCGATCTCATATTTACGATAAAGGACAACCCGGATGTGGATAGGGATCGCTCGATTGCGTCTCATATTCTCATCGGGCATCAGCGGGGGGAGGCCCGTCTTCTGGAGGAGATGAACATGGCGGACGGGGATGTGCAGAGAATTCTCTCCACTTCCGAGGAATTCAAGCCCCATTTCGAGGCGGATTTTCTGAAAAAATACATAGCATATGCGAAGAAGGTAATCCCCCTATTTACCGAAGAAGCGAGAAAGAAACTGGAAGACTTCTATGTCAATCAAAGAAACCCGGCTAGTGCTCCGAGCGAGGAGGAAGATTCTCTGAAAGCGGTTTTCACGGCGAGACAGATGGAAGGGCTTATAAGACTGGCGGAAGCAGCAGCAAGGGCCAGACTGTCTCACAGGGTGGAGGGTATCGATGCCGATGCTGCTATTAATCTATATACCGACTATCTGAAAGCTCTCGGGGATCTGGCGTTCGAGGCCACCACCGCCGTTCCGAGGTCTCAGGTATCTCGCCGGCTCGTGATAGAGGGGGCAATACCCGGCGACGATGAGGAAGCGATATCCATGCAGGATATATACGACAGGGCTCACAGTGAAAATGAGGAGGTCAGCATGGACGAGGTCAGAAAGATTCTGGAAAATATGTCCCAGAACGGAATTGTTTATGAACCGAAAAGAGGAAGATATAAGAGGGCGGCGTGGTAATGGACGATGAAAAAAGGATTCGCATGAAAACATATCCGTCAAGCGACGGGCTTTTTGTTGCGGCGTGCGACAGTTCGCTGGTAGGGAGCCATCTCAGGGATGGCGAGCTTAGGCTGGAGCTTACCGAGGATTTTCTCGGATTGGAAGATGTTACGGAGGCCGTGTTCCTCTCTTATCTCATGGATGCGGTGATTGGGAATCTTTCTGGGGAGATTGTTGTACGCATTGCCATAAGGGCTGGCATGGTAGATCGGGAGAATGTTCTGTATATAGACGGAGTACCTCATGCCCAGTTCGTCAGGATGCTATGAGTTCTACCGAAAGTATTAAGTTCCCCCTCTCCAGATGGCCGTTCATGTACTGCGTGAAGTGCGGCCTCGAAGCGGATGAACTGTATGAACACCTGTGTCCCGCATGCTTTGTCAGCAGCCGCGCTTTCGTCAAGTTCCCCTCGGATGTCATCATATACTCGTGCAGGTCCTGCGAAAGGTTCGAAATTCTGGGAGACTGGCAGGACTCCGACCTTAATGAGACTCTGGAAGCCGCGGTGATGCAGAATATTTTCATAGAAAAAGGGGTTGAACTTCTCGATTATGACCTTGATGTTAGGCAGGAGAGTGATATTCATTACTCGGTAACCGCCCACCTTTGCCTGAAAATTGCAGGTTTGGAGCTGAAAAAAGAGGGGAAAATGCGCGTCAGACACAGAGATACCACATGCCCCACATGCCAGAAAATTCACGGCAACTACTACGAGGCCATAATACAAATTCGTCCGGCGGCGGGGAAAAAATTTAGAAAGGGGGAGATGGAGACCATAAGCGAAGACATCAGGAAAAGGGTGGACGCGGCATTTTCCAGCAATCCCGGAGTTTTCATAACAAAGGAAGAGGACATTCACGGAGGCCGCGACTTTTATTTGGGAAACCGCTCCTACGCCCATCGCATTGCCAGAGGACTTGTTAAAAACTACGGTGCCACATACACGGAGTCGTCCAGTCTCTGGGGAATGAAGGACGGCAAGGAGATATACAGAATGACATACCTCGTGCGGCTCCCCCCATATCGCGCAGGGGATTTTATAGAAAAGGATGGAAAACTCTATCTTCTTGCCTCTTTTGGCTCCGACCGGCTGCAGTGCATTGAGCTCGAAACCTGGGGTGAATTCCCATTCGGTAGAAATGAGCGTCTTAAAGTGCTCGGCGGAAAAGAAATGATTCAGATGGCGGTTGTCGTATCCGAAAGCAGCAGCGAGGTGCAGTTGATGGACCCCCAGACCTACAGAACGATAGATTTGAAAAAGCCGGATGGCTTCACTGCTTCCGAGAATGTTTTGATCATCCGCCACGAAGAAAGACTCTATCTCGTGCCCCACAGTGCCCTGAAGAAGGGAGAGTTATGAAACCTTTTTAATAATCGCATCTATGCAGGCCCATGTCCGGCTTCGATATTATAGCCGTAATCTCTCTCGGTCTTATCGCCGTTGGCCGCCTCTCCAATGCCAGAAAGGGGCATTTCCTCACGGGATTGGGCTGGGCTGTGTTCGGATTCTATTGGGCACTTGAATTCCCATACTATCTTTCGATCGCAGATTTTATCAATGCAGTCCTTTCCATAGGGGCCCCGCCGGTCTTTCTTTTCCTGGCTTATCACGAATTTTTGTCCTACGAATGGGGCGAGGACTACCGGCCGCTGTCATTCCTTGCCTCTGTTACCGCAGGAACCGGCCTTCCATATTTTTTCATAAAGTATGTTCCGTTCATTTCAAAAAACCTCATTGATGCCGTGGCATACCAGTCGGTCTGGATTACCAACCTTTTTGGCCTGAACCTCTCCGTTTCCGGCGGAGGATGGATAAACGGCGAGTATCTGGCCCATATAGACGGAGTTCCTGTAAGCATCATACTTGCGTGTACGGGAATACAGGCCATTCTTGTTGCCTTCTCTCTTATCTACTTCAGCAGAGGCGATTCCGCAGTCAAGAGGAATCTTCTGCTTCTGGTAATTCCGGTCATCTATGTGGCAAACCTCTTTCGGAATGTCATAGTCTTTCTTATTGTTGATGCTAACGGCATCTCCCAGTTTGAGTTTGCCCACGGTATCGTGGGAAAGGGACTGAGTACGCTGGTTCTTCTTATCCTCACTCTATACACTTTCAAAAAAATCCCGCAGATGTACGACGACATCAACGGCCTGTTCGACCTGCCGTGGAGAAGGGGGCCGGGGCACGATTATGTGGCGCACTTCGATGCCATGCTGGGTGTGAAGAGAGAGATGGATGCGGTGGGGGCAGATGGAGGAGAAGCAGACGGGCACAAAAATTCCTCTGGAGACGAGGAGTAACTTTTTTACCCTTTAACACATACGCTCCCTCAATGAACCAGAGCAGAGTTATACTGGCCCTTGATGTTACGGACTGCGGTAGAGCGATGGAAATAGTCTCTCAGGCCTCTCCGTACACAGCCTTTGTCAAGATAAACTGGCCTATCGTGCTTGCGTGCGGGCCGGAGATAATAACCGAGATTTCAAAGATGGCCCCTGTCATATGTGACTTCAAGGTTGCGGACATACCCAACACCGACCGGCTGATAATAGAGCAGGCAGCGAAGAGGGGGGCCGCAGGCATCATTGTCCACGGATTTACCGGCTCTGATTCCATGGAAGCCTGTGTTAAAACAGGGCATAGTGCGGGGACAAAGGTATTTGTGGTATCGGAGATGAGCCACCCGGGCGGCCGGCAGTTCACCGCGGGCCATGCGGAGGAGATTGTGAGAATGGCTGCGAAATACGGCGCGGATGGCCTCATCGCTCCTGCAACGCGCCCCGAAAGACTTGCGGAGATTAGAAGACTTGCAGGCGACATGCTCATCCTCTCGCCGGGGGTTGGTGCGCAGGGCGGCAGGGCGGCGGACAGTATAAGGGCCGGTGCCGACTATATAACCGTTGGTAGAGGCATATACACGGCTGAAAAGCCTGCAGAAGCCGCTAAAAACTATTTTGAGGATTCATTGGCCGCATACCGGGCTAAGAAAAATCTATAAATACTTGAGGCATATCGCTTCAAGACCGAAGGGTGATAATTATGGCAAAGATGCCCAAGATAAGAGCAGATAAAGAATCAAAAACGGTGGAAAAAGGACACAGGCCCCCGTTCGCCGGCCCGGTCTCTCAATGGCTGGCCGATAACTGGGGAACCCTGCTCCTGATGTTGACAATAGTCGGAATCGCCTTCTTCCTGAGGACATATTTCGGCTTCGGTCCCGCAACCCAGAACGGCTTTCTCGTATCTGGCGGGTCTGATTCCTACTATCACAAGAGAATCATAGACTATGCTCTCTCCACCGGGCATCAACTCTTTCAGGACCCTCTTATCAATTATCCGTTGAGCACGAGGAACCCGAGGCCTCCTCTCTTTGTCTGGAGTAGTGTCATACTGGGCTATATATTCTCCCCTCTTGTAGGGAGTGTTGATGTTGCCACATGGTATGCATTCCTCTTTAACACGGCTTTCTGGGGCTCTCTGACCGTTATACCCGTCTATTTCATTACAAAGGAGTCTTTTGGCAAAAAGGCCGGGTTCATCGCCGCATTCCTGCTGGCTATAATGCCAGGCCATATTGAAAGAAGCGTATTCAGTAATGCTGACCACGACGCCATGGTGCAGTTCTTTGTGGTTCTATCGTTCTTCTTCCTTTTAAAGGCTCTCAAGACCATAAACGGTTCCAGATGGGTAAAGGACTGGAAGAAAAAGGATAATGTAATTGACGGCTTGAAGTCCTACTTCGCTGCCAACCGCACCTCTCTTCTTTATTCCATGATGGCTGCCCTCTCCCTCTCCGCAATTGCGATGATATGGAAGGGTTTCTCCTATGTTGTGGTTATCATCCTTGTCTACTATCTGGTGGACCTCATCATAAGCCGGTTTAAGAACAGGGATACGCTGGGAAGCACCATGGTACTCGCAGTTTCTCTGAGCATGTTCTTCCTGCTGATATTCCCCATATACCTTAATGCCCACATTGTAAAGACATGGTATGATGTTCCGCTTCTCATGTTCCTCGGCCTTCTGTTCATAGGGGTGATATTCACGGTGACGCGCGATTACCCTTGGACACTGGTATTCGGAATTTTCCTTATTGTGATGTCTCTCGGATATCTCATATTTATGGTTCTACTCCCCTCCATAGGTGAGGCGATTCTTAGCGGGCAGGGCTATCTGGTTCAGAGCAAGCTGTATACCACGATTTCCGAGGCTCAGGCTCCAGGATTCAGCCACTTGGCAATGTCATTCGGCATGGTCAGTTTCTATCTGGCATTTATCGGTATTGCATGGGCTGCAATAAAGATTCCCAAGAAGGCCAGTGCGGACTTTATTTTCGTTGTTGTATGGGTGGCTGTGGCAATCTACATGGCCACTTCCGCCGGTCGTTTCGTATTCAATGCGTCTCCCGCCTTTGCTATAGCCTCCGGCTGGATACTTGCGATGGTTATAGAAGCGCTACACCTGCCCGAGATAAAGAGAAACAGTCGGGGATTTGACTGGAAACACCCGTGGCCTACCATAAAAAAGGCCATAAAGGTCCGTCATGTTATGGGAGTTATTTTCGTAGCTTTCATGATAATCCTCCCTAATGTCTGGTTTGCAGTGGATGCAGGCATTCCGTATGAAGTGAAAAGGACATACGATAACCAGATAAATGCCACCCTTCCGTCGTTTATCGCTTCGCCTAACCGCCCTGCCAACAGCATGTGGTACCTCGGAGCATTCGGTTATTCTCTCCCTCTGAATTCCAACTATTGGCCGGCAGCATGGCGGTGGTTTTCGTCTCAGGATGCCAATATATATCCCGAAGCAGACCGACCAGCATTCGTAAGCTGGTGGGACTACGGTTTCGAGGCGGCTCAGGAAGGACATCACCCCACGGTGGCGGATAACTTCCAGAACGGATATCAATGGGCGGGAAATGTTATAACCGCACAGAACGAAAGCGAGACCATTGCGCTGTTCGAGGGAAGGATAATTGAAACCGCTGTTTTATATGGTGAGAAGCCAGAGGGCCGTACGGTCATGCCTAACATGAATCCGATTACACTGGAGCAGATAAGCGCATTGATGGATAAGTACGGTATTGACACCCAGAGAGTGATTGATATAATAAACAATCCGCAGAATTATGTGGATGTCGTGCTTGAGAACCCAGATGTATACGGCTATTATAACTACGATCTGTCTCCAATTAATGCCAAGTATGCCATGCTTAAGGTGGAGCTCTCCAAAATTGGGGAGCAGAAAGAGGTGTGGATGTACAACGAGCTTCGCGAACTCACTGGCGACAGCATACAATACTTCGCCATAGATTCCAGATTATTTCCATTTGATGCCAGATCCACCGGCATTTTCTATGCGCCCGTAAAACTCTCCGACAGAAGAATTGATAACGGGACAAGAAATCCCATTGATTTCTATGACATAAAGGCGGTGGATGAGTACGGCAAGGAACATGCACTCAACGAACAGCTGGATCCCAAACTCAAGATAACCTCGTACCAGATACATTACAAAGACATGTTCTACAACTCCATGCTCTATCGTTCCTACATCGGATACAGTGCACAAGATCTGGGGCAGGCGGATGACACCAGCATCCCCGGTCTTTCCGGCTCTCTTCAGCAACAGCGCCCCATGCAGGCCTGGAATATGAGCCATTTCAAACTGGTATATGTTACTGCGTACTACAATCCATATCCTTCGGATCAGGTGAGGGACCATCCTGAGGCATGGACTGCTGTTTCTTACAATGATGCGGCCAAATATCAGCAGGAAATAAAGGCAGGCAACATGACAGGTGTGGTGGACATGACTCCTGGCTCCGGGTTGAAACAGGGGGTTGTCTTTGTAAAGTACTATGACGGAGCATTGATTAACGGCACAGTTAAGATGGATACCGGCACCCCCGTCCCCGGTGTACGCGTAACGGTACTGGATGAGTACGGGATTCCTCACGCCTCCACCATCTCCGATGATGCGGGGCGCTATTCTCTTGTCTCTGTTGCCGGGAACATAACCGTTGTTGCCTCCGTTGGCGACCCGAACCCTCTTACCAAGATTGGTGCGGATTTATATGCCACCAGAATTCATGTCTCCGAGGATCAGGCCATGAGGGTTCGTGAGGACCTGAACAACGACGGAGTGTTTGACTACAATATCAATCAGAATCTCGTGATAACCTCCGGAGGACTCAGTGGAACAGTATTCTGGGACATGGACGGAGATAACTCGAGGAGCGCCCCCGATCAGACCATTGGCAGCGGACAATTGCTTCTTTCATACAGCAATGGAACCTTTGAAAAGACCGTAAACATATCCGCAGACGGCCTGTTTGCCGCGGCCCACCTTATTCCGGGCAATTATCAGGCCAGCCTTCTGATGGATGGCATAACGATTCCTTCTTCGACAAAAATAGTGGTAAAAGAGGGAGAGACCGCCACGGTGAGTGTTGCCGTGCCAACGGGACATGTTGATGTTCTGGCAAGAAATACACAGGCTCAAAACATGAGCGTTTCCGTCTCTCTGAGGAATGTCACCACGGGAGATATAGTGGGACACATCACCACGGACATCAACGGCTCCGGCGTGATAGAGCCTCTGCTTCCGGGAAAATACGAACTCTCATCCTCAGATACCGAATATACATTTACACCTAGACTTGTTTCGGTGAGCAGTGGCCGGCATTCCGAGGTGAATGTAACTATTTATGAAGGGGTTAATATTGCCGGTGTGGTGACTCTCAACTCGAGAGCGGTGGATGATGTAACTCTATTCTTTAACTGCAGGAACATGACCTACTCGGACTCCGTAACCGTAAAGAACGGCATCTATTCGCTGTATTTGCCGCAGGGATATATCTTTGATATCTATTCTTTCTATGTTTCCGGCGACAGCCATTATGTCTATGCGGGGAGTGTTTCCACCACCACTTCAATATCTATGGATATGGCACTTAAACCGGCATATCATATTTCCGGTGTGGCCCATCCGCCAACCAGCAGTACGCAGGGCCTCAGGGGCGGAACAATCCATTTCTTCTCGGAGAACAGCGACATAAGGGCGGTAACCTATGTTGGCGGTGCCTACGATGTATGGCTCCCCGCAGGCTCGTATGATGTGTATCTCGGAGGGCCGCAGATATCTTTCACCGATAGAATTACTGTTTCCGGAGATATGGAATATAATCTCGACACGCACTACGGTTTCGAACTTTACGGATGGGTATGGCTTGATGCGGATAATAACGGAGAACTCGGCGGAAGTGAGATTCTGGATGGCGTCCCGCTCAGCATTATAAATTCGAGAGGGATTGCGGCACATGCAATCTCGAACAGAAGCAGTTATTCTGTTTACCTTGATCCTGGCGATTACACAATAAGAATTGATGACCCTCTCTATCAGAACCTCTCGATCCCGTTTAAAATGCCTGCTATAAACATAACGAGAGACATAAAGGTGACTCTCAGAAATCTGACGGTATCGGGTCATGTTACAAGCGACGAGGGCCTCCCTCTCAGCGGCATAGATATATCATTACTGGCTCTGGATCAACACTCATCTTACCATGTCACTACAGACTCGGAAGGATATTACACCGTGGATGTAAGGCCTAACGATTACCGCCTACTGATTGATCAGAATGTTACTACCTGGATAAAGTATCTCTATGAAAATACTCTATCCGTGCCGGCCGGTTCTCACAATCTGACAGAGGATATTACACTGAGTCAGCTGGTTTATGTGGGGGGAAATATCTCAAATCGCCCCTCCGAGAACTCAAGCACCGTTCTGCGGTTCATAGGTAAGGATAGCAGGAACATTACGGTGGAAGGGGGCGTATATGCCACATATCTGCACCCGGGCGATTACTCGGTGGAGGCGGTTTCCACCTTCAACGGCGTAACATACATGAATCTCTCGGTTATGACAGTCACTCTGTTCTCGTCCTCCCTCCATAATATCTCTCTTAAAACCACACATAAGCTGGAGGGCAGCATAGAATATGGTGGACAGGTATTGAACAGAGATATAACACTGCATTTCACGACAAATAATGGCGCGTGGACGACTACCGTGACTCCGAACGGCCATTATTCCATTGCGCTTCCTGCCGGAAATTACAGTATATCCGGCGAACAGAGAGCGGTGGACATTGTGAACGGTGTGAAAAGATATGTGGTCTACAGTACCAGTGATTCGGTGAACCTGACCTCGGATATGCTGCACACCATAAGCCTTTCCAGAGAGCTGGATAATTATACCTCCTTCGGTGTGATATCTGGCCTCAATGGCCTCGGTGTCCGGGCGAAATTGAGCTTTGTCGCTCTTAACGAAACAGCCATGGATCTCGAAGCGGAAAGCGGTTTCGACGGCTCTTATTCCGTCTCTCTTGCCCCAGGCCAATACTCTCTCTATGTGCTGAGGACGGAGGACAATTCTGCGGACGTAACGGTCTTCACGCAGACAACGCACGCAAATAACATGAACATCTCTTTGAAAAAAGGGCTTCAACTCAGAGGGTCCGTTTTAAGCGATACGGCCTCCCCGCTTCCCAATGCAGACATATCCGTTTCCGATTCCTCAGGGGTACTGGTGCGCGGTGCGGCCGATTCCGAGGCGAGCTATTTCATATACCTGCCGGCTGGCATCTACAATCTTTCCGCTCAGGGCTCCGTGGTTGAACATGGAAAGCAGATAAACTTTGCAGGAGAGAAGTATGTGGAACTTTTCGAGCCGCTCAGACAGGACATTGCCCTGAACAGAGATGTTGTGTACAGCTCCTCCATAAAATGGGACAGCAGGCAGGCTAGAACGGTTAAGGGCGGCGAAACGGTTAGCTATACATTTGTCGTGGAAAACACCGGCAATGTAAAGGATACATACGAGATATCCGCAAGCGTTCCGCAGGGCTGGTCTTATGAGGTAACAAAAAAGAATGTGACGCTTGATTTCGGCGAGATGAACAGCACAACAGTGGGCATTACCATTACGACCAGCAATAATTCTCTGGTGGAGCACAGCCCTGTTACGGTATATGCCATATCCAAGGTGAAGCCAAATACGCGCCCGGCCCAGATTCTGGACCTGAATATCGAACCGGAATACGCCGTGGCCATTCTCGAGCAGGGCAGTGGGAACATAAGTGCCTCCTCGCTGAATTACAGGGTTCGTGTGGTGAATAACGGCAATATGAAGGACACATTTACCCTAACCATATCAAATAAGAACGATTTAAGATCTCAGGGTTGGGATGCCGTTCTCATAGATCCTGTAACCCGTGCCGAAACCTCCGAAGCCATCGTTGATGTGGATGCCCTCCAGGGTGCGGATATTACGATAATACTGAAGCCCATACAGACCTATCCGGCAGTTACCGCACCGGTCATACTCTATGCGGAGTCGGTGAACCACAATGTATCTTCGACCCATTCCCTCTCTCTTACTCTACCCGATCTGGCACCCTCCAGGAATTCCTTCAGTATAAGCGGGGAGGCGGTCAGTATGGTGGCCCCAGATTATTTGACCACTACTATGACACAAGTGGCCCTGCTTATAGTTCTAGCGGTGGCTGCCGTTTACCTTGCCAGAAAGAAGGGGGTGTTCTGATGAAGGTTTCTGCGGCTCTGATTGTTATAATGGCCCTGCTGATGGTGTCTATCGTTCCCACCGGCCATGTTTCCGCAGTCGGTGATGTATTCATACGACTTGATGGGCCCACCGCCCTTGCTACGGGAAGTTCTCAGATGTACACGCTTACCATCTCCGGCGGCCCGGCCGAACAGGGAGGAAACTTCTCCTACAGCATAAGTCTGAGCGGCCTTAATACCACGGGAGCATCCGTATCGCCTATGACGGGAAACAGCACATCCGGTACATTTTCGCTCAATATAACCGCCCCAGACATACCGCAGACTCTGAAAGTAATGATTAACGCCACCTCCAGCAATTCGGCCAAGTCCGTTACGGTTGAAAAGACCTTTTCCATACGGGTACTGCGCCCCATCGTTATTTCTCAGGGCATACTCAACTCAGGGGATGTGGAGGCCAAAAATGTTCTTGTGAAGTTCTATGTGGACGACATCTTCATCGGCAGCAAAGTGGTTGATGTTCCCGCAAAATCCAATGTTACCGTAAACTATGACTGGATTGTGGTGAACGAGAAGCCGGGCGAACATCAGGTCAAAGTGGTTATGGATGCGCAAAATGAACTGGTGGAGCTGTCAGAAGGTAACAATGTGGCTTACCATACCATTTACATAACGGGCGGCAACACAATGGGCACTGTTTTATGGGCGACAATCGGGGGTCTGTTAGTTCTGCTGTTTCTGCTGTACAGCATGAAAGGCAAGAAAAAGAAGTATGCCAGAAAATACAGGTAGGCAGATGTTTCAAAACTCTTTCCCTTCTTTTCTCTTATTAACGCTTCCCTGCAAATTCTTATAATCCTTTTAACCCTTTATAAGTTCTCTGGAGATCATATCGAAATATCTGGTTGCCCCCTCCTGAAGAAGCCTTTTTTTGAACGGAGGCAGAATCATATAACCGTGATTTTTGGAGAGGTCCAGCGGTTTTCTTTTGAACTCGTCTTCGTACATAAAGCCGTTTTTCTCGAAGAATCTCTCTGCGGAGTGGTTGAGAGGTTTGGCGATTATATAACCGGGCACCTGAAGACTTCCCAGCAGCAGAAGGCGAAAACCGATCTTTTTTTCTCTAAGCCCCTTTATGGTTTCAATGGAGCGCAGGACATATACGGGAGCCCCGTCCTTGGCATTCTCGTACCATTCTTCTATGAAAACCCATGAAACAATGGTTCGCTCGTCTGCTGCAATTATAAGAATAGGCCTTGGAAACCGTCTCAGCCACGCCTTAAAGGCCTTGCGATAGTCGGTGATGCCTACTCCGCGGAAGAATTCGAATCCGTCGTCATCATTGTTCTCTCTGCACGGAATCTTGAAACGGTCCACCTCAGAGGCCTGCTCTATTTTTATGAAGTTATACTTCCCACGGCTTGCCAGAACTTTCACACGAATCTCCTCTGAATAATAGGAAAAGGGTTTTTTTCCGGTTCAGTAGAGAATCCATATGCAGGCATTGTTCCTTAGAACCATGTTCAGGTCGGTATTGGTGACACCTGCCTTTTCGAGGAGTATTGGTTTCCACTCGTCAGGGGCTATCTTTTTGGAACCGTCAGGGGCAACCGCAGCCAGTTGTGCGTACTTAAGCCTCTTCTTCGCCACTGTTATCCTTTCCGCCGCCGCTGCTCTGAAGGTCTGACATATAATACACTGGGTATCATTGACTCCGGGCTTTACGGTTGAGTTGTAGTAATCGGCAACCTCTTTGTGCACCCTCGCAAAATCTCCTATTCTCTTGGTGTACTCCTTCCAGCCGCGCTCGAACGGACATTTGTGTGTTACCATACAGTGGTTCGTTTTGGCCCGAACACTTTCGAATGTAGATATTATCGACTCCCCTTTTTCGAGAGATTCAACAAAATCCTCCCATGTCTTATATTCCTCTTCAGGCATGCTCTTGGCCAATGAGGTGGCGAGGCTGATGAGATAGTTGTTCATTCCAGCAGCACCCTGCTTATCCGCAATGTCCTCAAGGAAGAGATAGGCAGCAACATCCACCAGTGGGTTCTCTTTTATTTCATATTCCTTATGTATCTCCCTTTCTTCTATCATTCTTCCACCTCCTCTTCGCCCTTAAGCCTTGCACCTTTCATAAGAATGGCAAAGACGCAGGCATAGTTTCTCAGCAGGCTTCTGACATATTCCGGATTTATTCCTATTCTCTTCAGGCTATCCCTTGCAATCTTCGTCTCACCCTTAAATCCTCTGTCTGCCAGCTGCACGCATTCGAGGGGTTGGTCGGCTACGGTTATGTTCTTGGCTACCTCTTCTCTGAACTTCTGGTGGATTACGCAGAAGTTGCAGATTGCAGTATCCTTGACGCTGTTATTGTACTCCTCGGCCACAGCGGCATCGGCCTGCGGAACATCTCCCACACTGTATCTGACCCTTTGCATGGTAGGTTCAAAGACACAGGTTTTCAGAGCATATATGTAGCCCACCACATCTCCGTCGACATCCGTTACTGCCAGATCGGTCAGTGGGGTTACATCGCCCTCAATTGAGTATGCCGTCCTTCCTTCTCTCAGGGCCACATTGAACGAGGGCCAGCCCATATAGGCTTCCTTCCCCATCCTCATGGCCAGACTTTCTCCAACTCTTTCCCAGTACTGTATAGTACCTTCCACTCCTGCTTTTTCGCTCATATCCTGTATAAGCGAGACCAGAGCCACATCAAGCATTTATTCACCTCCTTTTTCCATGTTAATCACCTTTATCTTCTTTCTTCTCTTTTTTATTCTTCTTAATTCTTTTATATAGGGTTCGTCTGCCGCTCTGAACGGCGGTTGCCTCTCCCCTGTCTATAAGCATCTTTATCCCCATAAGGATATCAGTATATTTGATTCCCTTTGCCCCCCCTCTTATTCTGGCCATTGTGAGGCCGTTTTCTTCGGGCAGGATTTCTAAAATCTTTGTCAGTATCTCCTCATCGACATCTCCAATATCTTCCTCCGCTCTTTTTGCCGGCTCTTTTTTCAGCTCTTTGTCGCTATCTTTTCTGTTCTTTTTAGCTTTGACAGCCGCCTTTTCTTTATTCTTTGTTTCATCGGTTCCAGTGATTTTTTCGGGCTCCGGCGCGGGTGGCTTCTTTCTTTCCCCCTTCTTTGCTTTCGATTTCTTGGATTTTTTGCTCTTTTTCCCCCCGCCTTTTTCAGTCTTTTCAAGAACTGCCTTTTCTTGTCCCGTGCCCTTTTCTTCCGGGACCGCTCCCTTTTCGGAAACGGAAGGACTCTTTTCTACGCCCGGAACTTCTTTCGCTCTTTCCGTTATTTCTCCTTCAGTTTTCCGCATTTCGGGAATCTCGGCCCTCTCTCCGGCAGGGCGGTAATATTTGATGGTCTTTCCTTTTTTCTTTTCGAATATGATTTTCTCATCTGCCAGCGCTTTAATCTTTTCTTTAAGCGTATCTTTATCCATAACTCCTGAGAGTTTTTTCGCCATGGCCGCGGCGCTCATCGCTTTCTCTTCTGTTTCCGGCACCGCATAATATATGAATTCGCTCTCTTCATCCAGTTCGCCCAGCCTTTTTCTGGAGGTAATGGTTTCCGTTACGCTCTCCGCTTTTTCTTCGAGACCTAGATGTTTTACGAGCATGTCTATTTTTGCCCCGTACAGCCCACCTTTCATCTCGCTCATCGCTTTCATGTTGTCAATTTCCTCACGGAGGCGCTCCTGTCCCTCTCCTATCTCTCTGAGCATTGATGCAAGCTCGTTCTTCTCTGTAGCCCCTATTTTGTCCTCGGTCAGCTTTTCCAGCTCTTTTTTGATGTCTGATATGGCAGAGTCATAGCGTAGATACATCTTCTTTTCAATGTCTCTGGCGGTCCGATCCATCTGCATTCCCTTTGCATTCAATTGCGCGGAGAGAGCGGCCACCAGCTGGTTTGTCTGGTTCACTCTCTTCTCCATCTGATCCACCTTCTCCAGAAGGAATGATGTTTTGTCCACCGTGTACTCCTGACTCTTAATTTTTATCATGGCTCTGAAGTTTTTGGCCTTGTGATAAGGTATGTATTCCGTGAGTTTGTCCAGAAGAACATCGTATGTGGTCTGTATCTGTTTGGACGAAATAAGCCCTTCGGACAGGCTTTTTGCGAGATTATTTGTGCGGATTCTCCGGTTGTTATCGAAACGGAAGAGTTCGCTACCACTGGTCATGAGCCTTACTTCTTCCAGAGTCTCAGTTATGACTCTCTCGAAATCCCCGGGTCCGAGGCTTTTCCAGAGTTCGCCGACAAGGTCGTCAAGTGTGGACTGATAGACGATTTCCAGGATATTCGGAGGAATTTTGGAGACATCGAGACTCTCACCGTATCCGACCTCGCTCATTATATCATCTATTTTGTTGTCTATCTTTTCGATGCTGCGTTCCACATTTTTTCTGTTTTTCTTTTCTTCCGCCTTCTCTGCTTCCATCTCGGTCTTCAGCCGCAGAAGGTGCTCTTCCCTGTTCTTAGTCTCTTCTTTGATACTTTCTAACTCTTTTTTCACATCATTGAGATTTTTGAAGTACTCCTCGAACTGACTGTATATCGTATCAAGGCGCTCCAGCACCTCATCCTTCAGCTGCTTTATGGCATCCAATCCGTCTTCTTTCTGCTGGCTACTCTGGGAATACTCTTCGTTCTGGGGCCTTCCTTCCGTCTCTCCTACCGCATCTTTCATACAAAACTCCTCAGTTTCCGATCGAGTTCCGGAATCCATGTGTTAATACATTCGTCGGCGAGTATATCCCCTCTCAGCTTCCTAATATGATTTTCTATAACCTTTTCCATGAACATGGCCCACAGCCTGTCGGTCATGTACGCGGCGCTGGTCCCCATCTCGTTGAACGAAAGTGTGATAATTTCATCTACCTGCCCCACGCCCACGGTTTCGGCCACTTTCTTCTTTATGAACTCCAGAATCTCCATGTTCTTCTTGTATTTTCGCGTATGTTTGAATTGTTCTACAAAGAGCTGGCGGCTCAGTCTTCTGAGTTCGTTGGCAACATCATCGGGTAGAGCTGCAAGGGTAGTGCTATCCATTCTTCTCAGTTCGAAAACATGTTTAAGTACCGCACTGCCGGTCAGAAGTCTTTTCACGGTTTCGTCCATATCGGTGGGGTCAACATCCTGTGCAAATAGAGAAGCCAGAAAGGCATTGTCCCCGATTCCGGTTATTATCAGCACCCCTTCCTTATACTTCTCAATTGCAAGGGTCAGATTCTCGTTCTTCAGCTGTCCGCAGATATATGGTTTCTTCGCCTTCATCAGATTTAGCATAAAGAACTGGGGCGGCGTCAGCTGCGGCGGTATGAGGGAGGCGAAAACTCTGCCATCAACGCCGATGAACATCAGTATGTCGATGTTGTTCTCTTCCCGCATATGCTTCAATTCCATGTTCAGCATGTGCTTTAGAAGAGTGACATCCTCTGCCTCGAGGGTCTTGTCCATCTTCTTAAGGGTTTTCTCCATTCTCTCACCTACTTCAGGCCGTACGAGTCGAAGATTATTTGGAGTGCTTCCTCCGGCGAGTAGTCGTAGTTCCAGTTCTCTTTCATGGCCGTAATTCTCTCTATTACATACTCGGGAGCCTTGATGAATTTTGCCGTCTTTATGGCTTCGTCGAATATCTTGTCGTAGTCCTTCCCTTCTTCCTCCGTTTTTTCCACTGGATATGCCCTTACCACAATACCGACTCCTCTGGAGAATATATAGGGATATACTCCTTCGCCATGCTGGGTTCCTCTCATCTTTATTATATTGAGAGTCCTGTTAAAAGCACCCCCAATGGGATAGTATTCCAGATGGAATACACCATCAGCCAGATATATCGGCAGAAGCACATCTTCTCCGATGGTCTCCCCAGGCTTGCTGTGTTCCTCAACCGTAGCC
The DNA here is from genome assembly GCA_024281315.1 of archaeon. GTDB lineage: Archaea > Thermoplasmatota > Thermoplasmata > JAJSAE01 > JAJSAE01 > JAJSAE01. The sequence continues at coordinate 22,729 of JAJSAE010000075.1, forward strand.
ATGACAACACCGAGTTCCTTCAGGGTGTAGAACAGTTTTCCGATGAGTTCTCTCTGTTCCAGTTTATTTTCGGTGGCCCATATGACCGGTGTCATGGGGTCTATGACCACTCTCGTCTTTATGTCGTAATCGCTCCTTGCCTTCACCAACTGGGGCAGCTGCTCTTCTATCATCTTCTTGAAGTTTTTCCCCTTCAGGTGAATGAAGAACAGATTCTTTTCGTAGTGCTTTTCCATGTCCCAGCCCATCATCTTTGCCTCTTTCATTATCTGCTCGGGCGACTCTTCCATGGTTACATAGAGACCCTGTTCTCCGTTGTCAATACCGTGCATTAAGAACTGCATGGCAAAGGTGGTTTTTCCAGTCCCGCTGGACCCTACCACTACGATTGCACTTTTATCTATCAGGCCCCCCTCTATCAACTGATCCAGGCCATATATTCCCGTTTTTATTCGCTCAACCATTCTCCTACCTCCTTTTATTAGTATTATTCCTCATCTTCTTTATTAATCTGCTTGCTTAGAAGTTCCGCAAAACTCCTGCTCTTTTTTGCTTCTTCTGAAAGGTTCACAACCTTTTCCTCATCAACCTCATACATGGGTTCCTTGAAAGTAGCACTCTCAAAGGCCACCGCAAAGGATTCCGAAGCGGCGATCGCGGATGTGATCTTTTGCATATCCTCCCACGGCGCTGGAAAGTCTTCTTCTGCAGAGACCTGATTCTTCATATACATGTAATATGTCTCGCCAACCTCGGTGACCCTGTGTTCTTTGTCTATAATCTTGTAATTTTTAAGGACGGAGAGGCGGTACTCCATCTCCTCCATGCCCATCTCCAGCTCTCTCGATATCTCCCCGACTCCTTTCCCGTGCCGGAGTTCTCTTATTATCTCTCTGTCTATGGTGTCCAGAGCGATTTTATATACCGCAAGAGGCTGTATGGCCACGATGAATGTGCATCTATCTGCTCCCTCATTCATGCAGATTGTCTCTTTCGCTTCCGACGGCAGTCCGAGATCCTTTGTAAAGAACTCTTCCAGCGCGTCGCTAGTTATATAGCATGTCTTTTTTCCTTTAAGCCGGTATGCTTTCGCCACGGGATTCTCAGGCACGGAGAATACATATCTGAAATTCTCTACTCTTGTTATCTCCATCCTGCCGAGACCGATGTTCTCGAAGAGGTCGGTCATGAATTGATAGAGCGGCGTGTTCGATATTTCCGTGGCATTGGCGCACTTCAGCATCTTTCTCACTTCCGATGGCGGTACGCGAGAACTCTCCAGTGCCGCCCTAATTGCCGAGTCTATCTTTGTAAGCTTTCCGAGAACGGCAAGCCCTTCGGCAAAGGATTCGAAGTTGCCAAGTTCCCCTTCCTTCATTAGATATCCCCCCTGAGTTTTATGATGAATTTTCTGTCCTCCTCACCAAGAATCGAAATGCCTCTTTCGGTGATGTTTTCCCCGGAAATGTATCCCTCGCCTTCCGCTTTTTCTATAAGATGATATATTCTCCTTTCGTCTGTTTTCATGAGGGAGGAGATGAGAAGCGGCGAGTGTAATCCTACCCCCCATAGTTTTACCAGATTTATCAGTTCGTCATCCTCTCCCGTTGTCACCAGTTGTGGCAGAAGAAAATGTCTTAATGCCATGAGTGTTTCCGCTCTTTCTCCCGACACTTCGATGTCCAATGCGGGTATATTGATGCGCAGCCTCGGAGGGTCGTCCTCGGTAATGGTCATATCTATTATTTTTTCTATGGGAATTTCATACCATACATTTCCGTCAGATATCATGATCCCAGACATGGCCAGATATATCTTCCCCTCTTTCCACACGAGACCTATGTTTATCCCGGAGTCTCTGGGACTTATTGCGAACTTGACTTCTTCGAGTTGGTATGCCTTCATGAATGGCCTCCTTTCTCCTCTTATAGTCGGATGCAAATAGGCCCCATAGTTTATATATCTTTCGCTCTTTCTCTAAAAATATTGATTATGGTTAGATAAATAAAAAATAAGAGCCAGACATAATAAGACAGAATTATGGTGTAAAATGTAAAATAAAAAATGAGATGTGAATCGTTAATACGAGTGTCACGAAAAAAAATCCTCTTTTTCAGTCGTCGAATCGTATCAAAATTTCAGAGGTTCTGGCGATGGAAATCTTCTTTCTGCCGCTTGTGCGAAAGCATATCAATCCTGTTTTTTCAAGAGCCAGAAGGTCGTCATAGACATTCTTGTAGTTTCGTTTCAGTGCTATGGTTAGAGCCATGACCGATTCCCCCCCGGTCCTGTGTATATGTTCCAGAAGTTCGAGCCTTCTCGTTGTAAGTTGATCCATCATCTCGGCATTTTTCCAGATATGGGCCTCCGTCAGGGCGGCGTCTTTCTTTTCGATGCCTTTCCATATCATGTAATCATCCACCATCTCGGGCGATGTGCACTTTCTCATGGCGACCTTCTGCTGAAGAGATGTGAGGCTTCCGTATCTTTTTTTTAGCTGAGCCACCAGTTCTTCTTTTTCTTCACGGCTGTAAGTAATCTTGGACTCTATTCTCATGTAACCACCTACAAATCCTCCAGCTCCATGGCCACAAGGTTTCTTCTGAAAATGGCCACAATCTTGCTCACCTCTTCCAGGCTCTTTTCCTGCACGCTTTTCTGCTCTATTAAAGCACCGTTGGAGTCGTATTTGTCCACATGCGGCTGCCCTTCGAAATTATCCCATCTCACCTGATTTTCCCATCCGTTTTTTCCGAGAGTTCTGTATGTATAACTATAGTATCTCCTTCGTTTTCCTTCTGTTATTTCAATTGCATCAATAACCTCATCTCTGTGCATCCATACACGCGTTCTCTGTATCTCCATGAGAGGGTGATTGCACAGGCAGTAGATAAATCTTGCTTTTTTCAGAACGAATAGTAGTCTCCGAGAATGCCCTTACGTTCTTTTATTTTTTTCCGGACAATGCTGTATGTCTTTTCCGTTCCGAGAACTCTCACGCTCAGCCGGTCAAGGCCGGACGAATACGGCAGAACCCATCCCCCCATACCGGCAAGGAGGCTGTGTGTAAGTTTTCCGTTACTGTTGCTGCTGTATCCTCCCTCCATTATGATGCTGAACTTCCCTGCCGCCCTACGCCTCAGAAAGTCACCGAAAAAGTAGAATCCTTCCTCCGAGACCTGAAGACCCGCGTAGTTGTCGCTGTAGTGTGAATCGAAGCCGTTTATTCCGAGTACGAAATCGGGCGAAAATTCCTTCATGACCGGCTCCACAATCTCCTGAAATACGAGTTTATACTCCCGGTCTCCACTCCCTTTTGGCATCTCCACATTGATGTTATACCCCCGCCCGTCCCCGCTGCCAATCTGATACGCGAATCCTTCGTGCGGATAGAACTCGTGCGGGTCCCGGTGTATCGATAGGGTAAGTACTGTGGGGTTGTCGTAGAATATGCTGCTGGTCCCGTTTCCGGCGTGTGCGTCCCAATCGATAAACATTATTCTCTTCTTTCTCATTCTCTGGAGATGCCTTGCCGTCACGGCTCCGTTGTTGAAGATACAGTAGCCGCTGTATCTGTCCCGGGTTGCGTGGTGGCCGGGCGGCCTGACAAATGCGAAGGTGCTCTCGTACTCTCCTTTAACCACCATCTCCGCTGCAATTATAGCACCCTGTGCCGCTGTCCTTGCCACCGAATAAGTTGACGGAGAGAAGTAGGTACTGTCCCCCAGAAATCCTCCTCCTTTACTGCAGTAGTCCCTTACAAAATCCACATAAAGCCGGTCGTGAACCGCATTTATCTCTTCTATTCCGGCCTCTCCGAAGTCCTCTCTGAGGTCTACGCGGTCTCTGGAAAAAAGGTCCGTTCTCGCTTTCAGGAACCGCAGGGCTTTTTCGATTCTCTCCGGATTTTCAGGGCTGAAACTGGCTGCTTTGTGCGATATGTTGTTGGGGTTGTGGAGCAGTGCGATTCGGGCCATGTTTCCGGGAGCACATCCTAGAGGATTGATAAAAAGGTTTTGACCTCCCAGTCCGTTACCTGAGCCCGGTATTCATTCCACTCCTTATGCTTTACATGTAGAAAATGGTCTGTTATGTGGTCCCCCAGCACATTGCGCATGAACTCGCTCTTTTCCAGATAAGACAGAGCGTGTCCGAGATTACCGGGAAGCGTTTCGATGCCGTTGTCCTTTCTTTTGAAGATGTTTCCCTCTACGGATGCCGGTGGCTCAATCTCTCTTTTTATTCCGTCGAGACCGGATGCCAGAAGCACGGCGAACTGAAGATACGGGTTTCCGGCCGGGTCGGGATTTCTCACCTCAAGCCTTGTGCTCTGCCCTCTGCCGGCAGGCACTCTTATCAGCGCACTCCTGTTGAGATGGGCCCAACTGATGTAAACCGGTGCTTCGTATCCGGGAATAAGCCTCTTGTACGAGTTTACCCATGATGCAAGGATTGCACAGTTCTCCTGTGCGTGTTCCAGCAGACCCCCTATGTAGTATCTGGCAGTCTGGCTCAGGCCGCCCAGGGCGTTCTCATCGTAGAAAGCATTCCTGCCGTTAAAGTCCTCCAGTGACTGATGGACATGCATTCCGTTTCCGTTCACGCCGTATATTGGCTTAGGCATGAAGGATGCAAACAGGCGGTGCTTCATGGCTACGGTCTTTATGGCGAACTCAAGAATCATAACTCTATCGGCGGAGGTCATGGCATCTGCATATCTCAGGTCTATTTCATGCTGGCCCGGCGCGACCTCGTGATGCGTTGTCTCCACATTGAATCCCATCCCGTCCAGTATGAGGGCGCTCTCCTTTCTTACCTGCTCCGCTCTGTCCTCAGCGGTGAGGTCAAAGTACCCTCCGTAGTCATCGGGTCTGGCGGTTATCTCTCCCTTCTCGTTCAGGCGGAACAGAAAGAACTCGAATTCCGGCCCCGTGTTGAATCGGAACCCCATCTTTTCCGCATCTTTCATGGCTCTCTCCAGAACATATCTGGGGTCCCCGTCAAATCTATTTCCCGTCGAATCGTGGATATTGCAGATGAGGCCAGCGGTTTTCGTCCTTTCGCCGCTCCACGGAAAGATGTGAAACGCATTCAGGTCGGGATAGGCCCGCATGTCGGATTCGTCTATGGTTGCATAGCCCGCAATGGAGGAACCGTCGAATAATACGCCGTCGTCGATTGCCTTTTCCAGCTGTTTGGCAGGGATGGAGACACTCTTGACCCTCCCGAGAATGTCCATGAACTGCATTTCTATGAACTTTATCCCCTCTCTCTCCACCTCTTCCAGTATATCGTCTTTTTCTGTCATTTTATGCCTCCAGAAAGTTTTTCTCCCTTACTTTCCCCGTACCGAGATGATAGACGGCCACCCTTGCGGGCTGCGGATGGAAGTTGTGCATCTTCTGGTATTCCGTTTGAGACTGCCATGTGGATGAATTTATGATGGTTATGCCGTTGAACTCCGCAACTCCGTACGAGTGAACATGGCCGGTCACCAGTACATCGGGAACCGGGTCTATTAGCATGTAGTCCGTGCTCTCGGGTGCAAGAGGTGTTTTTTGGCCATAACTCGGTGCAAGAAGCCTTCTTTTCAGCATCTCCTCCATGGCCAGTAAAGGTGTCTCGTAGCTGAGTCCCCTCACGGAACTGAGTATGTCATCCATGCTCCTGCCGTGATACGAGAGAAAGAGTCTCCCTTCCAGATTCACATAAACAGGATTGCCGGTGAATACGACATCCTCCGAAAAGAGTTTTCTTATCTTCTCCGGCAGCATGGGTTGAGGCTCGGCCGGCCTCACCGCATCGTGATTGCCGGGCTGCATGATGATTCTGATATCTGATGGAATCTCCCCTATAAGTTCTGCAAGATGTGCGTACTGCTCGTATATGTCGGTAATTTCCAGTTCCTTCTCCTGATTTGGGTATATGCCTATTCCGTCCACAAGGTCTCCCGCAATCAGCAGGTACTTCACATTCTCCGCATCCTTACTGCCCAGCCACTTTACGAATCTCTTCCACGCATCCGGCAGGAATGTATTGCTCCCCACATGTATATCCGAGATTATCGCTACCTCGTTCTCGCTTTCTATTTCCATAAGGGCCGGTTTCTTAACCGCCTCCGGCCGCGTAAAGGAGTCGGCATAGAACATATCTCCTTTCATGCTGGTGCTGCCGCTGAAGGCTATGACCTCGTCCAGAAGAAAATTCTCGGAGATCATGTCCGAATCCTTTTTTATGAGCACGGGAATGTGGTCGCTCATGTCCTCCACATCCACTATGATGTGGCCGTTCTTTGTGGTCTTTGTCTCCCTTACCATTCCGATGATACTGACGCTGCTGGTCCTTCTCTTTGCCGCCTCTATCGAGACCGACGAGGAAACGCTTTTTTTCAGAATCGCGGAAAGCCTTTCGTACCTGTCCCGTATGTATTTCATAAAATCATCAATTTCTCCAGAGCATAGGGAATTTCCGCTTATGTCCCCTTTTATCAGAGGCGGGGCCGGCAGTTCTCCTATGTTCCTGGCTTCCTCTATCTCGCCCTTATTGTTTTTCAAGGAGGTGGCTATATTCACCTCTCCCTGCGGCGAAATGGCCTTTCTGAGGTCCTCTATGTCCACAATGCTCTCCGCTCCGGGGATTCGTTCCACGAATTCGTCGAGTTTATCTCCGGTAAGTAGGGCTTCGTCCATCACTTCCAGATACCTCTCGGCGGCAGGCGTCAAAAGGTAACCCCGGCTGGCGACATAGTAAACTATCCATCCCTTCATACCGGGGCCTATTGTCAATCCTCTATTTAATCGTGTTTATCGTTGGATAATTGAGATAAATATAAACTAAATATCAGAACAAATGAGGAAGTGCAAAAAACATGGCAACGGAGGTTGCAATCAGCAGAATATAAATTGGAATGTTCCACCTCCAGATCTTCGAGCCGTCCAGAGGAGGTATGGGCAGGAGGTTGAAACCGGCCAGAAGGAAGTTTATGCTGGCCACGCTGTATGCAGCCATCAGAATCGGGGTGTAGTTTACCAGCATAATTACAGGTATGAGGGAGAAGCCTATGGCAAGATTTACAACGGGCCCGGCCATGGATATCTTTGCGTTCTGCTCCTGATTAATCCTGCCGGAAATCATCACCGCACCCGGTGCCGCAAATACGAATCCCATGAGCGAGAAAAGGAGGGCCATTAATATCCCTCTCGGAAAGGCCCGGAATTCCGCCCAGCAGCCGTATTTCTGGGCCACGAACTTGTGCCCCATTTCATGAAAAACAAATCCGCTGAATACGGCAAGAAAGGAGACAAGCAGGGAATAAAGGAAGATCGGTATGCTGTGATTGTACATCACTCTCGAATAGACAATTGCGAAGGCAAGGGTGAGGCCGCCCACTGCAATGGCCAGGTCGCGAATCTCCTGCGGACTGAAGGACAACCTTCGGCGAGGAGGCGTATAGGCATAGGCGACTTCGTACGGGCCGTAATTCATGATTGATGCAATAATGGATGAGTATATAAGCCTTCCATCACATGTGAAAAATCGAGGCAAATTATTTATAAATCCTTCCCTTAGTCATGGTGAGGCATTATATTGAAAAGACAAGAGAACAATAACCCCGGGGACGAGTATGTCCGTGTCAAACTTCCCAACAGGCGTAAGGGAGAGATGTTTGCCATAGCAGACCAGTTGCTCGGTGCCGGAAAGATACGAATTGTATGCGAGGACGGAAAATCAAGGCTCGGCCGCATTCCGGGAAAGATAAAAAAGAGGATGTGGATACGGGAGAAGGACCTGCTCATTGTGATTCCATGGGATTTTCAGGACGAAAAGGCCAACATTCTTTACAGATACACCAATACTCAGGCCAGTTATCTGAGCAGAAGCAATAAGATTCCCCCGGGCATAGATATCTACAAATAGGTGCATGAATGGAGGAAGAAAAATATCGTTTTCTGGAGCATCGACTCGAGGGTCTTAATATACGGGAGAAGGATAGCTCCGCCCGAAAAACCATGGATGAGGTCTTTGACGAGAAGACTCTTCTTACCCTGTACAAACTGATGACCAGAGGTGTTATAGAAAAACTCGAGTTTCCCATATCCACCGGTAAGGAAGGAAATGTTTTTCTGGGACTGGATAGAGATGGAGGGCAGCTTGCCGTCAAAATATACCGTACTTCCAATGCCACATACAGAAGTCTCGCCAGATACATTGAGGATGACCCCAGATTTCGAAAGGTGAAGAGGAACAGAAGGGCCTTAATCAAGGAATGGGCGAGAAAGGAGTTTCAGAACCTGCACAGATACAGGAATACCTCCCTTCCCGTGCCGGAACCGGTAGCTGTGCTGGACAATGTTCTCGTTATGACCTATGTTTCTCTTGACGAAAGTCCTGCGCCCCAGTTGAGAAGTATCGGGCTGAAGGCAGATATTTTGCAGGCTGTATTCGACACGGTGGCCGATTTCATAGTCAGGGGATACCATGAGGCGAAACTGGTTCACGGAGATCTCAGCGAGTTTAACATACTTTATTCCGATTCCGGCCCGGTCGTCATCGATGTGGGGCAGGCGGTCATTTCGAGTTATGCCATGGCTCCCATATATCTGAAAAGGGATATCGAAAACATAAGAAAGTACTTCCTGCGTAACGGTGCGGATATTTCAAATCCTGCTCTTGACGAACTTGTTTCTCAGTTGAAAACAGAGCATCTTCTACTGTAAACCTCAGAAAAACAATAATAAATAAAGGAAAGGGATTTCAGGGTCTTAAACGACCCTCTTTTTCACAACTTTCTTGACGGCTATCGGAGGCTTGACCACCTTCTTTTCCTTCTCTTTCTCCTTCTCGCCGCCTTTCAGTTCGAAACCGCAGGCGTAGCATATCTCCGCATCCTTGCTGATCATTGTTCCGCAGTTGGGGCACGGCATCTCGTCGGATTCCTCTTCGCCGCCCGCTTCTTCTTCGGAAGCGCCGCCTTTCAGTTCGAAACCGCAGGCATAGCATATCTCCGCATCCTTGCTGATCATTGTTCCGCAGTTGGGGCACGGCATCTCGTCTGATTCCTCCTCGGATGTCTCCGGCTCGGGGGATGTCTCTTCAGCGGCCTCCTCCTTTGCCTCTTCCTCTCCACCCTTGAGGTTGTATCCGCAGGCGTAGCATATCTCCGCATCCTTACTCACGATTGTTCCGCAGTTTGGACAGGGCATCTCGTCTGATTCCTCTTCGGATGTCTCCGGTTCGGGGGGTGCCTCTTCAGCGGCCCCCTCCGGGGCCTCTTTTTCGGCTTCCTCTTCAGCTTTCTCTTCTTCGGGTGCCGCCTCGGGTTCCGGTTCGGGGACACTGACCTCTTTAACCTCAACCTCTGGGATATCGATGGAAGGGGCCTCTACGGGCTCCATATCAGGAAGTTCCACGGCCTGAACCTCTCCCTTCAGCGACTCCTCATGGGCAAGAACCTGCTTCTCCTTCTCAAGGAGTTCCTTCTCGTCGGTCACTAGTTTTTCTCTGGCCGCCGTAAGTTTCTCCTCCTCTTCGAGGATGACCCTTTCGTGGGAAACAAGTTCCTCCTGCTTTGTTTTCAGGGAATTGAGCAGTTCCGCAAGCTCCTCGTTCATGCGGGATATTGCCTCCATTCTTTCGAGGATACCCTTTCTTTTCTCGGAGATCTCTTTCTCCATAAAGACCACGGATTCCATTCTGGTGCCGATCTCCTCTTCTCTCTGAATAATCGCCTTCTCTCTTCCCATGAGCGCCTTTTCTCTCTCCACCACGGAGTTTTCCTTGGCGGCTACTGCTTCTTTCATGGAATTGATGCCTTTTAACTTTGAGTTTAACTCTTCCACCTTGGAGTCGATTTCGGCCTTTTTCTCTTCTAGAATCTTCTTTGCCTCGTCAATCTCCTCCATCTTGCTGCGGTACTCGCTCTCGAGAGTTTCGGCCCTCTTCTCCTTTTCCGCAACAGATTGCTCTCTCGACTCCAGTTCGGCCTTCCTCTCGCGGAGTTCCGCCTCTGCACGAGCAATCTCTTCCTTCTTTTCCTTGACCTCTCGCTCCTGTTCTTTAAGGGATTCCAGCTGCTTTTGCATCTGGTCCCAGAATGATTCGCCTTCTGCCATTTTTCAATCCCCCTTAAGGTATCTCTTCTTTATTCTATCTCGTATTCTGTCTTATTCGCCGTTCGGTGCCTGTTTCCTATACAGTGTAATGTCATGATATTATTAAACACTTTTGTTCGCCTCTACTCGAATATCGGGCCGAGGACCCTTATGCCCCCCTTGCCCACCTCTATTGCGTGCTTCTCCATGCTGTGCTGGGATGCCCTCATCTTCTCCACCTGAAGATATCTGGTGAGTTTTCCCCTGCTCCTGTCAAGCCCCAGAAGAATTATGCCGTCCACAAGGAAGCCCTCGTTTCCGAGGAGTTGGGACGGTTCTCCGGGAATTCTCTCCATTATCACAAAGGAATAAAGGTTGTTTTCTCTCAGCATCTTGAAGAAGTAGAACATCTTCTTTCTCATGTCCTCTTCATGCTCCATTAGAGAGTAAATGGCGCCGAGAGAATCGAGTGCGAATATGGAGAACTGGTCCTTCTTTTTCTTCTTGAAGTGAACAATCATCTTCTCTATGAACTGAAGATAATCCGTGCCCTCGTCGTCAACCACGGCATCAATGTCTCTCAGGTCGGTAAAGTCCGATATCTGCATGTTTCGGGTGAGTTTTACCCCGAGGCTCTTCATGTTCGTGAGGTGGCTGTCCACTGTTTCTTCGAGGGTGGTATACAGGCCGAACTCTCCGGTCGCATCCAGATACCTGGACATGAGCGTATACACGAAACTGGTCTTCATGGAGCCGGGGGGGCCTGTAATCAGGATAACCTTCGGTTTGCCGATATCCGTTTTGAATATCTTGTCGAGTCCTTCTATGGAATTCTTGAACATTTTAGTCCTCCTCTGTCAGAATTTCGTTCCCTTAATGGCACAGAGGTTTATAAACCTTGCCCGCCAGCCGCCTCCGGTTCGTTCTCTGTCTTGACCTCATCTTCATCCGCTTTTTCGGCCAGTCTGGCCACAGCGCTTACCTTGTCGCCGCTTCTGAGCCTCATTATCCTTACGCCCTGCGTTGCTCTGCCCATGACCCGCAGGTCCGCAACCGACATTCTTATTATCATTCCTTCTTTGCTGGTGACTATAAGTTCGTCGCTGGGGGTGACCTCCAGAACAGCTTTGACCGGTCCGTTCCTCTCGTTCACCTTTATCGTGATAACGCCCTGAGAGCCGCGGTGCGTCCTCCTGTAATCCCTCACCCACGATAGTTTTCCATAGCCGTTTTCAGTAATTGTGAGAAGTATGGACGAATCATTACCGGTGGATGTGCTGACCACCTCGTCGTCTTTGCGCAGTCGTATTCCTATGACTCCGTGAGAATTCCTGCCCATTGGCCTCATTTCGCTCTCGTGGAATCTCGCGGCCTTTCCGTACTTTGTGGCTATAAGAACATCCCGGTCTCCGTCGGTAATTCTGGTGTCTATGAGTTCGTCGTCATCCCAGAGCGCAATAGCGATAATGCCCGTGGTTCTCGGTCTTGAATACGCCTCTAATGGAGTCTTCTTCACTCTCCCTTTCTTCGTGGTGAAGAGCAGGAACCTGTCTCCGGTGAATTCTCTGACATGGATTGTGTTGACTATGGCCTCCCCCTTCTCCAACCTCGGCAGAAGATTCACTATGGGACGACCTTTGGCGTGCCTCCCAGCTTCCGGAATTCTGTAGGCTTTTAGCCAGTACACCCTTCCGCGGTTGCTGAAGAACATGATGTAACTGTGCGATGAGGTAACGAACATATCCACCACATCGTCCTCCTCCTTGGTTGTCATTCCCTTGAGCCCGACTCCGCCCCTTCTCTGCTGGTGGTAGGTGTCCACTGGCATCCTTTTTATATAGCCGGTTCGGGTGATGGTGATTACCACATCCTCCTCCGGTATCAGGTCTTCAATATCCATATCTATCTCCTGATCAACAATATCCGTCTTCCTTCCGTCGCCGAACTTTTCTTTGAGGGCAATCAGGTCCTCCTTTATCATGGCCAGAATCCTCTCTTCCGTTGCGAGTATGTCCTTATAATCCTCTATCTTTTTCTGAACCTCGTCGTACTCCGCCTTGACAGCCTCCCTCTCCATGCCAGTGAGCTTCTGCAAGCGCATGTCGAGGATTGCCTTGGCCTGAACCTCTTTCAGGAGGAAGCGGGAGATAAGCGCAAGTTTTGCTTCGTCCACCGTCTTCGCCTTTCTTATGAGCCTTATGACCTCGTCCAGATTGTCAAGTGCAATGAGGATACCGTCAAGTATGACAGCCCTGTCCTCCGCTTTTCTGAGAAGATACTGCGTCCTTCTGGTGATAACATCCTTCCTGTGCTCTATGTAGTGATGAATGAGAGATTTGAGGGGGAGTGTCTTCGGCTCGTTATTCACAAGGGCAAGATTGTTTATTCCGAATGTGGTCTCCAGCTGGGTGTGGGCGAATAGCTGATTCAGAACAATCTCCTCCATGACATCCTTCCTCAGTTCGATAACAATCCTCATGCCGGAGCGGTCCGATTCGTCCCGCAGGTCGGTTATTCCGTCTATCACCCTATCCCTCACCAATTTCGCAATGGCCTCCATGAGATTGGACTTGTTCACCATGTACGGTATTTCATTAACGATAATTCTCCGCTTCCCGTTCTTCAACTCCTCTATATTCGTCTTTGCCCGAACCTTTATCGTGCCCCTGCCAGTGCTGTATGCGCGAAGTATGCCGCTTCTTCCATATATTGTTCCCACGGTGGGGAAATCCGGTCCGTTTATCACGGACATAAGGTCCAGAAGAGGAATTTCCGGGTCGTCAATCTGCATGATTATGGCATCCACGACCTCGCTGAGGTTGTGCGGGGCCATGTTTGTGGCCATTCCAACCGCTATACCCGACGAGCCGTTCACAAGAAGATTGGGGAGGACAGCGGGGAGAACCGTAGGCTCCTTCAAACTGCCGTCGAAGTTGTCCACAAAATCCACGGTATCTTTGTCTATATCCTCCAGCATGGTGGCCGCAATCTTACCCAGCCTGCACTCGGTATATCTCATGGCCGCAGCCCTGTCACCGTCCACCGAGCCAAAGTTTCCCTGCCCGTCAACAAGCGTGTACCTGAGAGAAAACGGCTGAGCCATCCTCACAAGGGAGTCATAGACCGCACTGTCACCGTGGGGGTGGTACTTACCGAGAACCTCTCCCACAACCCTTGCTGACTTCTTGTACGGCCTGCTGTGTATGAGGCCCATGTCGTTCATGGCGTAAAGGATTCTCCTGTGAACAGGTTTCAGGCCGTCCCTCACATCGGGCAGAGCGCGGCCAACAATGACGCTCATGGCGTAGTCTATGTAGGCCTTCTTCATCTCGTGCTCCACCGGCTCGTTAAGTATCGTCTCGCCGGAGGGGGCGGTCTGGTCCGTGTTATCATCGTCTGGCATATCAATCATCTCCGAAACTCTCTTCAATAATCTTTATCTCGTCATCCGTGAGGCCGTAGAGCGCATAAACACGCGAATCAATCTCCCTGTCGGTCTCATCAATCTCTCCCTTTATTCTGTTCCACTCCGCAAGGGCCGGAAGATAGAGGGCCATTATCTCGCGTATGACCTCCAGATTCTTCTCGGAACTCTCCTTAAACCTCGGAATCTTCAGGGCCAGAATCTTCTCGTAGAGATTCCCCTTTCCGACGGCCGAGGCCTTTACGAAGGTGCGGACGGAATGGTAGATGAATTTCCGGAGGGCCTCATCCTCAACCGGAACGCTGAATATGTTTATGAGCCTTATTTTCTCCCCTTCCTCTATCTTTGCGGAGAATATCAGGCTGTCGCTGCGCTCCTCAACCAGAACGGCCCGGACCTTCAGGTTCTTTTTGTCGTGTTCTATCGTGTTGGCCGGTGTGCCCTTTCCGTCCTTGAGAGTCCTTATCCTGCTCGTGTCCAGATAGTTCTTCAATCTTTCGTCCTTTACGCGGCCGTGCCTGTTCACATAGTTCTCGAAGTTTGTGTCTATGGCGGCCAGTTCTTTGTTCAGGGAGAGCATACGGTCGGCGAGGGCGGAGAGGTCTTTCTGCTGGGAGGGGGTGGCATCCGCTATGGGGAGCCTTTCGATGAACCTTCTGGCATAGGAATAGTAATCGTTCTGGAACTTCGTGCTTATGGAATGCACATAGAAGTCCAGAAGTTTTGAGTTGAGGAGCGCCAGAACGAAGAGATATTTTTCAGGCGAGTTTCCGAATTTTTCATTCAGAACCACACCATAGCCTCCGGCATTTCCACCGCCCACGAAATAGTATTTTCCTTCCCTATCGAATGTGAAACTGGCCCTTTTTGCGAGAACTCCGGTCATAAGTTTCATCTGTTCGAACATCTCTATATTTTGCCTTCTTCCATAGGCGTACCAATCGGAGCGCTCTTTCCATGTGCCATTCTCTCTATTTCTCAATCTTTCCTCGTTGTGGTTGAAATATTCCCATGTCTTCGGAAATCTTTTTTCAAGGGTTTCTGGTGAATAAAGCTCGGCATGGCCCTCCTTCACTTCATAGGGATAGATTATGAAATAGCCATCCCATCTTGTATGCCAGCGCCTTATGTTCTCTCCCTTCAAAAGTGGCCTTAGAATGGCTTTTTCAATAATGTACTCTTCCCCTATGTTATTGATTATTCTCATACAGTCAGGCGACTCTTCTTTAACGATTTTAACGAAATATACGGGGTCTGCACCGGTAACCAATCCTTGGAAAATTCTTGGAGCAATGTTTCCTAAATTTCTCTTTATGTCTCTTATCTTCTTGAATATGCCCTCTTTCTCTTTTCTCAGAAAACTCCATGTCTCATCCGTCAGCAAATCCTGACTCACATCGTAAATCTCAAACCTATCGTTCAGAGCGCTCTTCATCCCCTTCTTCGCTATCTCCTTCAGGTCGGGAGCGCTCTTCTTTATTCTTATGTATTTCAGGTTCTTCTTCCTCTTTTTCGCCTTTGTCAGGAAAAGAAGGCACGGGTAGGTGGTGGCATCTCCGAATACTTTCGTGGTTCCGAAATCGACTATAAGGTCTATGTTGCATTTCTCGGTTATCAGTCTTCTCAGCTTTTTACCATACTCCGCCTGAAAGAACTTGAGAGGCATGATGAAGGAGAACTTGCCGCCATCTCTCAACAATTCTATGGCCTTTTCCACGAACAAAACATATATGTCATATGAGCCGAGAGCGCTCCTGTAGTTATCGGCAAAGAATTTCCTGTCCTCTTCTGGCAGGTTCTGAACCCTTATATACGGCGGATTCCCTATAATCACATCGAACCCCGGATTATCCCCCTCGAAGACCTCCGGGAACTCCTCCTCCCAGTTGAACGGCCTTTTCTCCTTCCAGTTATCTCCGAAGTATCTCTTTAAGGTATCTTCGTCCCCGCTTATCAGCGAGTTTCCCACCTTTATGTGGTCTCCCAGTATCAGCGGCAGTTTCTCCCCGCTCTTCAGGGCCTTCAGCATCAGGTTCACCGCGGCGATCTCGGCCGCGTGGCCGTCGAGGTCCACGCCGTAGATGTTGTTTTTCAGGATCTCTGTTTCATAGGCCGAATACTTTCTTATATTCTCAAGGGCCTCATAGTCCGCAAGGCCGTTTCCGTTCCCTCTGGTTTTTATACGCTCCAGTATCTCCCTTGTCCTTCCGTCTATTCTTTCGTTCTCTTCCTCGTAGAAATTCACAAAATAATCATACGCCTTTATCAAAAACGAGCCGGAACCGCAGGATGGGTCGAGAAGCCGAAGATTCTTTACCTCTTCCACACTCTTTCCCTTCAGGGCCTCTCCAAGCGTATTTTTAACGATATAATCCACCACATAGGGCGGAGTGTAATAGATTCCCGATTTTTTGCGGGTCTCCTGCACTGGCTTTAGAACTATCTCTCCCTTATCGTCGAGGGCCAGCGTGTTCCCCAGATATGTCTCGTAGGTGTTCCCCAGTATGTCGAAGTCAAACTTCCTGAAGTTCACGGTGTAAAGGTCATTTATAACAGAGGCCAGTACCTCGCTGCCCACCTCCGTGCTGTCCAGAACATGGCCCTCTTCAAAGATGCTGCTGTCGTGTATTTTGTCGAATCCCCGGAAATAGTGTCTTACGAGGACCATCAGTTCCATATAATCCTTTGCGGTCTCCCACGGTCTCATAATCCCCTTCAATATATCAGGGTTTTCGAGGATGAATCTGTCCTCCGCATACCTGATTATTATAAGTCTATCTATGAGCCTCTGGATTGCCTCTTTTACGAGTGAGAGCGATATCTCGCCGTTTTCCATAAGTGCGGGATTATTGCTGTTCCGGTCGTAGATGTCCTTCGCCAGTTCCAGCCTCCATTTATTGAGCATATCAAGGAATCTGAGGTCAATGTCCGGTTTCTCCTCGTGCTTTTCCAGTGCGTCTATTCTTCCGCTCTCGAAGGACTCCTTGGATAAGTAAAGCAGTTCATCAAACCTCTTTTCGTACTCCCCCACATCCTCGAAGGCCATAATCAGATTGCCGTTGAGTGCGTTAAACACCCTCAGCCTCTCGAAATTCGTGAGTATGGCCCACTTCACCGGCGGGTTTATGGATGCGGCGTAGTTCATTACCTGCCGCTCCTCCTCAATCCAGTCTATCGTTTTTCTGTCCACCCACGGGATTATCTGAAAGCGTTTCGCTTCCACAAATGCCACAGGCTGGCCGTCAATCATCAGGGTAATATCTGCGAATCCGGGCCGGACATACATCTCCAGATTGTAATCATCCAGATTTTCCGTGTCCCAGCCGAGGATTTTAAAGAGCGGGTCTATGAATTTCTGTCGAACATCCGCTTCGCTTATCTTCTTGAGGCCGTATGGCCTCTTTTTGTCAAAGAGCTCTCTGTACTTCTTCACAAGTTTTTTCAGTTCCTCTTTTTGCCGCTCCCTCTCTGCCCCTTCAGACATCAAGGTTAACGACCTCCCTCGCATGGCTCTCTATGAACTCCCTTCTCGGCTCCACCGCATCCCCCATCAGCACGCTGAAGAGCTCGTCGGCCTCCACCGCATCCACGATGGTTATCCTCTTGAGTATCCGGGTCTCCGGGTTCATGGTGGTCTCCCACACCTGGTGCGGGTTCATCTCTCCGAGACCCTTGTATCTCTGTATGCTCACGCCATCCCCCAGCTCCTTCAGTAGTTCGTCCTTCTCCTCGTCGGTATAGACATACCTCTCGAACTTCCCCTTCTTCAACTTATACAGCGGGGGGTTGGCCAGATAGATGTATCCTGACTCTATGAGCGGCTTCATGTACCTGTAGAAGAATGTGAGGAGCAGGGTGCTTATGTGCGCACCGTCCACATCCGCATCGGTCATTATGATTATCTTGTGGTATCTCACCTTGCTGATGTCGAACTCGTCGCCGATTCCGGTTCCGAGGGCCGTTATTATGGAGAGAATTTCGTTGTTCCTCAGAGCCCTGTCCAGCCTCGCCTTCTCCACATTGAGTATCTTACCCCTCAGCGGTAGTATGGCCTGCGTCTCCCTGTTCCTCCCCTGCTTTGCGCTTCCTCCTGCGGAATCCCCCTCCACGATGAAGAGTTCGCTCTTCGCCGGGTCCTTCTCTGCACAATCTGCGAGTTTGCCGGGGAGGCCCATGCCGTCCAGCAGCCCCTTCCGTCTGGTCAGTTCCCTCGCCTTTCTGGCCGCCTCTCTGGCCTGTGCCGCAAGGGTGGCCTTCTGCAGTATCACCTCTGCCACCTTCGGGTTTTCCTCCAGGAACTCCATCAATTTATCGTTCATAAGGCTCTCCACGATCCCCTTTATCTCGCTGTTGCCGAGCTTTGTCTTGGTCTGCCCCTCGAACTGAGGCTCCGGAACCCTGACGCTCAGTATGGCCGTAAGCCCCTCTCTGACATCGTCACCGCTCAGTGCGGCATCTTTGTCCTTCAGGATGTTGTTGCGTCGTGCGTAGTCGTTAAGGGTCCTTGTGAGTGCGGCACGGAAGCCGCTCAGGTGCGTTCCTCCCTCTATGGTGTTGATGTTGTTTGCAAATGTGTGAATGTTATCGGAGAAATCGGAGGTGTACTGCATAGCGATCTCCACCTGCACGCCCCCTTTCTCTCCCTCGAGGAAAATCGGGTCCGCATGGAGCGGGCTTCTGGCACGGTTTATGTACTTTACGAACTCAACTATGCCGCCCTCGTAATGGAAACTGTTCTGGAGGTGCGTTCCGTCTTCCTGTATAACCCTCATGTCCGTGATTGTTATTCTTACTCCTCTGTTCAGGAAGGCCAGTTCCCTCAGCCTCGTGGACAGTGTGTTGAAGTTGAACGGCTCTTTTTCCATGATTTCCCAGTCCGGCATGAAGGTAATTATTGTGCCGGAGATGCCTGTTTCTCCCACAACCTCCAGTTCGCTGGCTTTCAGTCCCTTTTCATACCTCTGGCGGTATATCTTCCCCCCCGTGTGGACCTCTACAATCAGCCACTCGGAGAGCGCGTTGACAACCGATATTCCCACGCCGTGCAGGCCCCCGGAGACCTTGTAGCTCTTCTTGTCAAACTTGCCGCCCGCATGGAGTTTTGTCATCACGATTTCCACCGCTGGCACCCCGTACTTGGAGTGCGTGCCCACCGGTATTCCCCTGCCGTCGTCCGCAACGGTCACCGTATTGTCCTCGTTTATGGTAACCTCTATGTGGGTGCAGTACCCCGCCATGGCCTCGTCTATGCTGTTGTCCACCACCTCATAAACAAGATGATGCAGGCCGCGGCCGTCAGTGCTGCCGATGTACATCCCCGGTCTCTTCCGTACGGCCTGAAGGCCCTCCAGAACCTGAATGCTCTCCGCATTATAACTGGAATCGTTCATTATCTCAATCCTCTTTTCTCATGCATCCCTTTATAAACCGATTTGTGCACGGACAGACATCTCTATATACTATATAAGGATGTTGCTCATACGGAGAATTCCCCAACTCCGACCAGTAAATAATATATACCTCTCGCCTTTTCACGGTTTTGCACAAGTGGTGAAGAAATGGCCAAGAGACGAACTAACAGAAGCAAAAAGAAGGAAGAAGAACCGGCAGGTATGTCGCCGCAGGTTATAAACGCACTCATTGCCACTATTATTGTGGTTATAATTCTGGTTACCGCCCTGAACTTTCATCTGTTCGACGGTTCTCCTTCCGGTGGTGATAGTTCTACCAATCCGGCAGCAAATCCGGCCGTCAATTACGGTATAAAAGTGGGGGATTACGCCCCTGATTTTACGGTAACCGAGGTCGGAGGGATGACATTCAAACTCTCCAATTATCGCGGGAATGTGGTAATTCTTGATTTAATGGCCACATGGTGCACCCCCTGCGGTCAGGAGATGCAGTACCTCAACGATATCTACTACTCATACACCGGTGTCACCATAATCTCGGTGGACATAGAAAGCAGCGATACGAATGATGTTCTGGCACAGTACAAGGCGAACCATCAGGCGAACTGGGCCTTCGCTCTGGACAAAAGAGATGCGGTTACCGCAGGAGGAACAGGCGACAACAGCCTCGGAATAACATATCAGGCCTACAGCATCCCCTCTCTTTACATAATCGACCAGAACGGAAAGATTGCCTACCAGAACACAGGGGTCACGGACTCCCAGACGCTCGGCTCCATAATTCAGCAGTTACAGTCCTCGTGAGGTGAGATAATGGACTTGAGCATGGTTACATTTGCATTCATGGCCGGCCTTTTTGCGTTTCTGGCCCCCTGCAGCTTTCCCATGCTTCCCTCATATGTGGCCTACTTTCTCGGTTTTGATGAGGAAAAAGAGGAGAATGAGGAGAAGGGGGTCATCCGAAGCGGGCTCACCGGCCTCTATTTCGGCTCTCTTACCACACTCGGTTTTCTTGTTTTCTTTGCTCTTATAGGATTCCTGCTCCTCCCGGTCTCCCCGCTCATACGGACGAATCTGGCCGTGGTTTCCGGTCTTGTGGCCTCCGCCCTCGTAATTCTCGGCCTGCTGATGCTCGCCGGAAAGGACCCCTACATGACGCTTCCCGTAAAGGCTCCGGAGAAGAGAGGGGCGATTAACTTCTTCCTGTTCGGTATCCTGTATGCAGCGGCATCGCTCGGCTGTTCGCTTCCCATGTTCATATCGGTCGTTCTTGCGGCCTTCAATCTCGGCGGTGCTGGGGGGAGCTTGTTCATTCTGACAGTCTATGCCGCAGGAATGGGGTCGCTGATGATTCCAATTGCTGTTGCCACATCCGTATCTAAAGATGTGCTGATAGAGAAATTGAGGGCGAATGTCGGGCTTATAAAGAAGATTGGAGCGGTCATCCTCATACTAATGGGAATATACATCTTTCTTCTCGATGTCCTTCACCTGTGAAATGCGTGTTGAGTATGTTATTTTTTGCCGGTTTAAGTACATAGCCTTCTTTCTTTAAACTTTGATGAAATAAATTTGTCTCTTACAGAAGGGCGGCGTGAGGAGGAAGTTTTATTAACCGGCCCCTCATTACCGTCTCGGAGGCGAATCATATTTCACTCATTAATCACGATCAAGAGGGATGAAAATGCTCAGAGAATGCTCGGAACATGGATATTTCAGAGGAGAGGTCTGTCCTATCTGCGGACAGGAAGGTCGCTTCCTCATGAACGACCACGAGATGGAAAGCCTTGGAAAAACACTGGCAGGTGCCCTTAGACACTTTCCCAGCCGGTTCAATCTGGATATGGACAGACACGGATGGGTCAGTCTTACGGACTTTGTCAGGAATCTCACCAGAAAACAGAGACGCTTTAAGTGGGTGAGGGCCTATCACATCACCGCACTGATAGAGACAGATCCGAAGGGACGATATCAGGAATTGAACGGAAGGATACGGGCGACATACGGCCATTCCATAGACCTTGACCTTGACCTCCCCACGGATGATATTCCGGAAAAACTCTACTTTCCCACGGATGAGGGGGAGATTGACGATATACTGGAGGGGGGCATCACCCGTCAGGACCGGAAAATGGTGCATCTCAGCGGAACATATGAGGCTGCAGTGGCTGCAGGAAGGGTTAGGACACGGGATCCGATAATACTGGAAGTGGATGCAGAAGGGGCCGTAGAAAGCGGCATAATCATAATGCGTGCGGGAAAGTTTGTCTATATCACCGATGCCATTCCCCCCGAATTTCTTGCAATTATAAAGAAGAACGCGGAAGAAGGGGTTGAAGAGGCGGGAAAGGAAGAAATGCCGGAGCATGAGCCAGAGATTGAGGATTAGGGAAGATGCCTGAAGTCGGAGAGGCCGCTGAAATCCTGAAGGATCTTGTAACTATTTCCAGTGATAGCGATAAGGCACATGAGGACATGGGCCGGATAATTTCCTATGTTTACGAGTTCCTGAAAAGACTCGGATGCAGCCTGACAACAGCCGGTGGGAAAAGCAGACCTGCACTGCTGGCCAGATGCGGAGACGGAGCAGAGAAGAGAATCCTGTTCTCCGGTCATCTTGACACAGTTCCTGTTGGTATGGGCTGGACAAAAGAGCAGAGCGAAATAGAAGAAGGCGTAATGTACGGCCGGGGCACCTCGGATATGAAAGGTGGGTGTGCGGCCATACTCATTGCGGCGAAGCGGCTGTGTTCCGATGGAATTCCCTTTAGCATTATTTTCACAACCGACGAGGAGACCACTATGAAAGGTGCGAAGGCTCTAGCAGAAGCGGTTCGGGAGAGCAGGGCGGTTCTTATTGCCGAACCGACGAATTTTGATGTTGTATTCCGAGAAAAAGGTGTTTATCAGTTCTCCATTACCACGAAAGGAAAATCAGCACATGCAAGCCTGCCGTGGCTCGGAAACAATTCCATAATAAAGATGGGAACCGCCCTTACCGCCCTTAAACAGGAGCCAGTCGGTGAAAATGATGTTGCGGACAGGCTTACCATTAATCCGGATGTCATATCCGGTGGTACGAAGGTCAATGTGATTCCGGACGAGACCTATCTGGAAGTGGATACAAGATTTCCACCATCCATGAGAAAAAGCGATGTGGAACGGGAAATAAGGAGAAGGCTGGAAAACGCAGGATTGACCGGGTCTGATTATGAGATAAAAGAGATGCACCATCTCCCGCCTGTGGAGGTTAATCCCGGAAAAGAGGAAATAAAGACCATGCTAGCCCTGTCTGGAGGAAGGCTCATCAGTGTCCCGTATGCAACGGAGATGGTGATGTTCCGTCCTTATAACGAGAAAGTCATGGTATGCGGGCCCGGTGAGCCGAAAGAGGCACATGTGATCGATGAGAAGATAAGGATTGCAGATGTGGAACGGGCGGCGGAGATGTATTATGAGTATGCCCGGGCGCTCACCTTAAACCAATAATCCAGAAGGTCAGGAAAATATGGAATAAAAGGGGTTTACGGGTATATTCTGTTCCTCAGCCTCGGAAATCCGATGGCATCCTTTATGTGGTCAAGGCCGAGTATCCACCGAACCACTCTTTCCACACCCATTCCGAAGCCAGAGTGCGGAACAGAACCGTATTTTCTCAGATCCATGTACCACTCGTAATTGGCAGGGTCCTCCCCGTCTCTGATGAGTTTTTCCTTCAGTACTTCAATACTGGTCTCCCTCTCGCTCCCTCCGATTATCTCGCCGTAGCCGTTGGTGGCCAGCAGGTCGAAGCATAGGGATTTTCCCAGGTCCTCCGGGTCCGTGGGCTTGTAAAAGGCCATTATCTCTTCCGGGTAGTGCGTCACGAATACCGGTTTGTCGAACATCTTCGAGAGCTTTTCCTCCTCCAGCGTCCTCAGATCCTTGCCGTACGGAACATCCATGCCCGTATCCTTCAGCATCTTCAGAGCATCGTCGTACTTCACCCTCGGGAAGGGAGGTGTGATTTTCAGAAGGTCTTCGGGGCTTGCGCCGAATATTTCTAATTCCGGTGCGTTCTTTTCGGCCACTGTTTTACAGATGAATGAAATCAGTCCCTCCGCTTCTTTCAAAACATCGTCTAGATGTGCCCATGCAACCTCCATCTCCGCATGCCAGTACTCCGTGAGATGCCTTGATGTCTTGGACGGTTCGGCCCTGAAACTCGGGGCGATATCGTATATCTTTTCAAGTGAGAATATGGCCGCCTCTGCATACAACTGCCAGCTCTGAGTAAGGTAGGCTTTCCTGTCAAAGTACTTCACCTCGAACTGGGTGGAGCCGCCCTCGCAGTTGGAGCCGGTGAGTGTGGGGGCCTGAAACTCGTAATAACCTCTTGACCGGAAGAACTCGTCCACCGCACCGAATACAGTGGAGCGTACTTTCAACATGGCAGTCATCTCTCTGGAACGGATCCACAGGTGCCTGTAATCCATCAGTAGTTCCTCGCTTTGGTTCTCCGTTATGGGGAACGGCTCCGCAAAAGATACCACATGGAAACCGCTGGCCCGTATCTCGATTCCACCGGGTGCTCGCTTGTCCTCTGCTATTTCCCCCTCTATTTCGACGGATGATTCGATAAGAGCCTTTCTTGCATCATTGAACTGGTTCTCCGGCAGATTGCCCTTCTTGACAGTAACCTGAACGGTTCCGCTGGAGTCACGCAGCACGATAAACGCAATGCCTCCGCTGCTCCTTGTCCTGTATATCCATCCTCGCACTCGCACGATTTCGCCAATCCGGTCTTCCTTGAAGAGCTCTTCGATAGCCGTGAACATGATGCGGAGAATATAGCAGGTGTAAATAACCTTTATGTATTGAAAGGTCTATACGCTGACGATGGCAGACGAGCAGAAGGTTCGCGAAACGCGTTCATGGCTGAAGGGATACGACAAGGGAATGAGAGATGCATGGGAGGCCATGCGAAAACTCACCCGTCGCGGCCTTACCCCGGCAGAGCTTAAAATCATGCTGGACAGTGAGGTTCAGAACATCCCCCGTGCCGTGGATGAGCGGAAAAAGGCCTTCGAAAAGGCTCTGGGTGTCTCCCTTGACGAGGAGAAAAAGAGCGCATTTCGGGAGATTCCCGAGATGGAGGCCGGCCAGAGTTATCTCGTTAGAGAGGATAGGCCAAGCATCAGTTTCGAACTGTTCAAGCAGCTTATTAAGGAAGGAAACCCGCCACTCTGCATTGTAAGGACCCCTCCAAAGACGACGCGCGAGAGATACACTATCCCCGAGGACATCAGAATTCTCTGGCTCACCAAGTCTGAGAACCCGCATAGAAAGAGCAGTTCTGGAATACTCACAGCAACCCTTGGAATCGGCGCAATGGATGCGGACAGCGGGGGGGAGGACAATACCTATCTTTCCCCTACCAACCTATCGACCATATTGTCCATTATCGTGGATTTTCTGGAGGGGGCTGGGGACGGAAAGAATCCCGTTCTCCTGCTTGAGGGCGTCGAGTACCTGATAACCCAGAACGAGTTCAAGAGTGTTCTTCGTTTCCTGCAGAACATAAACGAAAAGATTGCCATGCGGGATGCCTACTTCATCGTGCCCATAACAGAGGGGGCGCTCGAGCAGAAGCAGTTTAAATTGATAGAGAAGGAGATGAGCGTGGTCATCTAGGCCATTGCCCTGACCATTTTAACCGCCGCTTCCACTGCAGCCTTTGCTCTCTCTATTCTCCCTTCTGCCTGCAATCTCGTCATTCCCGGCCCTGTTATTCCAAGACTTACCGGCTTGTTGTAGTCCAGCGCAAGGTCGGTTATCTTCCTGCTGGCCTGTTGTATAACAATCTCGTCATGGTCCGTTTCCCCCTCAATAACCGCACCAAGGGTTACAACCGCATCTATCTCCTCTTTTTCCACCAGTTTCTTCACGCCCAGCGGCATATCAAACACGCCGGGCACCTTTAACACCTCGGTCACATCCGCACCGAGGAACTCCGCATGCGCTTTTGCTCTCTCCAGCATCATCATGGTGATGTCGTAGTTGAACTCACTCACCACGATTCCCAGTCTTATTTTATCCATTTTTCATACCTCCTTTTTCTTCAATCATCAATCATTATTATTTCCATGTGGGCCCCACATCTTCGAACCCCTGCCTCTGGCCAGTCCCGGCCATCTTAATCATCTTCTCCGGGTGGAATAGCATCATGTAAGTATTGGCCGCATGCTCCCTTACCCTCCTTTCCGTGAGCCAGACAAGTTCCCTGCCGTCTTTCGCCTCGTCCATGTGAACGAACACCTCTATTATGTGCGTGCTGGTCATCAGCTGGGCCTGCATTATCCCTTGCGAGGCCTCGTGGGCGCACTGCTTGTCTATCTCCTCAGGGCCGGGCATTCCTAAGGCCATCGCTATATCGCAACCCTCGTTTTCTATCAGGATTTTGCACGCCACTGCAAGGTCCTTGAATCCGGGGACAGTTCTCCGTATTATTTTGAAGCCTGTTCCCTGTTTCTGCAACTCGGCCACCGCAATTGCACCCATGTTGACCACGGAGAATGTAGTATCAACTATGCCAATCTTCTTCATAAGATCTCCTCCAGTGCCTTCCTGCACTTCTCCACCCACAGTTTCATGCCCATGCTCTCGAACATGGAGAGCGCCCTTCCCAGAGTGGCAGTTGTTTTCTCTTTATTTCCCGTTGCCATGAAGAGCAGAGCATATTCGTAAAGCCCTTTTGCCATTCCTGTTCGGTCCACCCCTCCCTCAAGTGTCTCCATAGACTCCCTGAACCAATCAAATGATTCTGCCCATTCTCCCTTCTCACGGTATATCGCACCCTTTATCCAACATGCCCCTCCTTCCACAGATTTCACGCCAATCTCTCTAGATATCTGTAGAGCCTCATCAGCTGATTCCATGGCCTCATCAAGCATTTCTGCCTGCAGATACGAAGCTGCCAGATTTTTAAGCGACTGGGAAATTCCCCTCAGGTCCGCTATCTCCCGCATTATATTCAAGCTCCGGGAGTTATAATCAATCGAGTCACTGTATCTTCCCATCTCGCCCATGACATTTCCGATGTTGCTCAGAGATGTTGCCTCCCCGTTCCGGTCTTTTATCTCTTTCTCTATTGCCATGGCCTCCTGAAATATTTTCAATGCTCTGTCAAGCTCACCTTTGTCTTCATAGGCATTTCCGATATTGCTCAGGGAGAGGGCGGTTCCGTATCTATCACCTATGGTTCTGGTGATGGCGAGAATCTCATTGTATTCCTTGAGGGCTTCATCCAGTTCCCCCCTGAAATGAAGTACAATTCCCATATTGTTATGGAGGGCGGCCTGTCCATATATACTTCCAACCTTTTTCATAAGAACTAGAGACCTTCTGTATGTCTTGAGAGCGCCTGCCATATCCCCTTTTGTCCTCAGGACATTGCCTATATTGTTCAAGGTCAGAGCAGCTCCCTATTCGTCATTCAGTCTTTCCCGTATCTCCAGGGCTTTATTGAAGCTCTTCAAAGAGCTCTTGTAATCCCCTCTGTTCAGCATAATTGAGCCCATAGTATGGTTTGCCAATGCGATATACTTCCGGTCGCCCGCCTCTTCGGCCATTTTCAGGCCCACTCCCGCAATTTCCGTCGCCTCCTCGTACTTGCCGTTTCTATAATTTATCCATGCACTTCGAATCAACAACCCCGTTTTTTCCTTTGAAATTGTATTCTCGAGAAGGGATAAACCTTTATTGCAATGGGCCATTGCGTCATCAAACTCTCCCTTTTTTTCCAGCGCATTGGCTATTCTGTCGTGAAGTTCTGCCTGTTTTTCAACTCTCTCCGCAATTTCGAGGGACCTGCTGTAATTCTCGATGGACTCGTCGTATTTCCCACGGAGCATGTATATTTCACCCAGACGCACCAGCATATCGAGTTCTCTGTCTCTTTTATCTATGCTCTTAACATCCGGAATGAGGGCTAATGCCCTTCCATACGCTTCCTCTGCCTGCTCCGCGGCATATGTACTTTCAGCCTTCTCTCCCGCTCGGACGGAGTAATCAAATGCCTTTTCATAATTTTTTGTCCTGCCGAAATGCGTAGCCAGTTCATATATGACCTCATCCTCTCGCCCTCTGTACTTCTCCTCGTAATATTCCCCTATGTTCCTGTGGTACATGGCCTTCCATCTCGGGTTTATCTCAGAATATATGAATTCTTGGAATATGCCGTGAACAAATTGCCCTTTGTCCCCAAGAACAGAGATAATCCCGGAGGATTGTAATCTGTTCATGACCGCTTCCGCATTCACTGCGTTAATCGAAAACGCTGTGCTTTTGTCAAAAACTCTGCCCATGCATGCCGTATATTCCGCCATCATCATATCATCTATTCCGAGATTTTCGAGCCTTTTTTCTACTATCTCTTCCAGCGTAGATGGGATAGAATAGGTGTCCGATGTCAGGACATACTTCCCATCTCTTTTTTCTATGCTCCCATCTTCTTCCATGTTTCTCATGAATTCTATCAGGAACAATGGATTTCCATCGCTATTTTCGGCGATTTTATCCACGAATTCATCCGCAAACAGGTTTTCGGGGTATAACTCGTCAATCATGGCCCTCATCGAGCTCCTTTCCATGTTTTTGAGATTTATGTCATATATCGTGCCCTCAGCCCTCATTTTTTCCAGATATTTCTGCACGATTTCCCCCTCCTCATTCGGCCGAAGTGTAGATATGATCAGTATCCTCTCAGTGGTGATGTTCCTTGCAATGTACTGCAGAACGAAGAGAGAGGATTCATCCGCCCAGTGGAGGTCTTCAAGCACGAGAAGGACCGGCTTATTTCCCGAGAGGTTCTTTAATATCTTAAGAATCCTGTTCGCAATCTTTATCCTCTCCGCCTCAAGTTTCACTCCTTCTATATCCCTCCTGACAAGGAATTTCTTCTCTGCAAGCGAAAGAACGGCCCTCTCTATGGGGGCCACTTTATCCATACTTCCCCTCCAATCCTCGAGAATATAGCCGTACTTTTCCTCAATTTTTTCAAGGGTCTTTTTGAGTTCATTCTTCATTTCCGGGTGTTCTTTCCCCCTGAATATGGCGGTGAGGAATATATGTTCCCCATGCTCAATCAATATTCCCATTTCCCCGTAATCAAGCCTTCCGAGCCCTTTCGCCTCGGAATTCGAGAAGGAATCACTTATGAAGTCCTGGACTGCCGAGAACATTCCCGCAAATATGTCGGGGTCTATGTCTTCACACTTCGGCGTGGCCTTGGCAACAACGAGGCCGGCCGTGTCTATGGCGAATATCTGGCTAAATGAGATATAGGCCTGCTCCCTGAAAAGCGGCTCGGATATGTGGCCTTCAAGAGATCTTGAGAACATGAGGAACGGCTTCATGGTATTGGGAAAGGCTGCACCGTAAAGTACGGCATGGCTCCCAACATCAAGGGATTCTGTGAACTCATTAACAAGCCTTGTTTTGCCTATTCCAGCCTCGCCGGAGACCATAACCGTGGAGCCGCGAGAATCAGCCACGCTCAGAAACTTTTCCCGGAGCACAGCGATCTCCTTTTCTCTCCCTGTAAAAGATACCTTTTCATTCATCTTACCCCCTAATGGCCCCATGTTTACCGCTATGGCTCCCCTACCAATCTTCTTCATTTCTCTACCTCCATCTCTTCCATTTTTTGCTGGAATGTGTAGGCCTCTATCACCTTGGCGATTATCTTCCTCGTGCCGTCAAGGTCGTGGTCAAACCTTCCGACCCGGATTATTTCCGCATCTATGCCCTTTTCCTTCAGGTCCTTTTTTAGTTTCTCCTCATCGTGCTTCTGGTCGTATCCGAGAGCGATAACATCCGGTCGTATCCGCTCCACGATTTCGTACGGGTCCGTATCGCTTCCGATGTAGGCCTCGTCCACCGGCTTGAGTGCGGAAATCATCTCCAGCCTCATGTCCTGCGGCGTTATCGGGGTGTGGTTCTTCCGCTTCATCACGGTACGATCCGTGGCAACAACGACAACCAGCCAGTCCCCAAGTGCCTTCGCCTCCTGGAGGTAGTGCAGGTGTCCGGGGTGCAGTATGTCAAAGACCCCCGTGGCCATCACAACTCTCCCTTTTTTCTCATCCATGCACTCACCATAGCCTTTCAGGATTTAAGGTATTCTCTCCATGCCTCAATTATCTCCTGCCCTGTCAGATAGATAAAGCCGTTCTTTTTGCCGTATCTCTCCGCTTCCGTTCTCGAAAGGGCGTTACCGTCATCCCCCATCATCTCGCATATGGTTGCCGAAGGCGTAAGACTAGCCATTATCACAAGAGCGGTGGATAACTCGGTGTGACCGAACCTGCTCTCCAGTATTCTCTCCGATGTGTTGAGAAGGTGCAAATGGCCCGGGGTCCTGAAATTCTTGCCGAACTCCCTCATGCTCTCTTCTTTTTCATGGCCGCCGGTAAAGTCGCACAGTTTCGCAAACTCGCTGGCGGTCAGCGCCCTGTCGTTATCTGTTATGCCTGTGTATGTCCTTCTGTAGTTGATTGTGATGGAAAACGCGGATTTGGTATCGTAGGGGATATCGGTGGGTGAGAGAAGGGAAAGGAGAGGGTAGGTTTTCGAGGCTTCGGTATTTACATCCACCATGAACGGGAGGCCCAGCTTCTCCCTCACCTCAAAGGGCACGGTGGTGCAGATGAGGCCGCCGCCGTCCCTGCGCATACGCCTTATCCGGTCCGGGGTGATGAACTGCGAGGCATAGACAAAGTCCGTTTCCTCCTCTCTTCCGTCTGCATCATATACGAGTACCGGTTCTCCCCTGCGAAGGGATTCAAGGGCCTTCTCAACTCTGGGGTTCATGAGTGAGGATGGCACAGGGTATTAATAGATTTTCGGTAATTACTGATTTTTCGGTTAATCCGCTTTCTTCTCCATCCTGTGTGCGTGTTCGTTAAGTCCGTAGTAGTGCTCAAGTTTTCCGGCAACCACATATCCCAGAGACTCGTATAGCGAGATGGCCGCCCTGTTCTTTACGGCCACCTCCAGCGAGAACGAAGAGGCACCGGCTTCCCTCATAATTGTTTCGGCCTCTTCCATAAGCCTTCGTGCAAGACCCTGATTCCTGTACTTTTCAAGGACAGAAACGGAGGCCACGCGGCCAACCTTTCCCTTCTCCGTATTCTGCACCACGAACATGATGGCCCCCATCGCCGTGCTGGCATGGCCCGGCGGCTCAGTGAAGGATAGAAGGGTGTAGGCCCCGTCGGCGAGGATGAAATCAACGAGGAACGGAATTGGGAATCTGCGATACTCGAAGCACTCCTTCTCCAGACGGTCCATAGCGGGGAGGTCGTCAAGTCCTGCGAAGCGGAGAATCATAGATGGAGAATGGAGAGGGGGTATTTGTGGATTTCCGCTATCAACCCTGATAATTACCGCAGTTTTCTTAAATACTCTCTTCCTGAGTCTTCAGGCAGGTGACACAATGCTTACGACAGACTATGTTAAAGAACAGGTGCGGAGAAAGGCGGAAGAACTCATGATGACCGACAGAGTCGGGAACATCGAACCTTTCAGTGAGAATCTTATGCGAATGATTATCTGTGCGAGGCCTCACGGCCATTCGCATGAAAGATACATTCTGGCCATTGAAGAAGGAGTTCTGACGGCAAAGGGAAATGACAACGGGAAGCAGAGAGCCCTGATACTCTCTCTTCGCGGCTCAAGGCGGGCCCTTAACACCTTTGTCCCCACCTTTGAGAGAATGCTGGAGCATAAGGATTCGGCTGCGGCGGATGCTGTCAGGAACGCCCTGTTCTTTGGGAGAAGCATGGTCTACGGCGGCAAGAGCTGGACATCCCGACTTTGAGTGAGGAATGCCAAGGTTTTTAAGGAATAATCCCTTCTAAGGCCCGTATAAAATGACCGTAGAAGAGGAATTCATAGACTTTATCGTCGGTGCCCTGATGAAGGGGCAAAGTGTTGACAGCATCGTTTCCGGCCTTGTTGCCGGCGGCATGGCAGAGGAGGATGCAACGGCGACGGTTACCAACATTAACGAGCAGCTGCGCTCCAGCGAGTTTCACGAGATAATGGCGGCAATCGAGAGGGAACTGGAAGGAGGAAAAAGTGTGGAAGATGTGGTGGCCGACATAGTAGCGTCAGGAATCCCCGAAGAAAAGGCAAGGCCGGTGGTCCTGATGCTGGCCATGCAAATTATCATGAAAAGAGGGGATGCGGAGGCATTTATTGGCTCTCTCATAAATGCCTTGATTATTATTGGGAAACGGAAGGAGCTGGAAGAGAATCTGAAGAGGTTCGGAATCCCCGATGATATCTCCGAGTCCACTCTTAAGGGGATAGAGGCCCTTGCCTCTCCCGTCGAAAAAGAGGACAGGGGCGAGAATACTGCTCTTAGAGTTATGGAGGACTTCGTAAGGATTCGGGAAGCGCTGGAAAACGGCAGAAAGGAAGAGATGCTGGACATCCTTGTCTCCGAGGGATTCGAGAGAGAAACAATGGAAAACTTTATGAGTGCCGCCGATTACTTCATCATGCTTGAAAAGAATGCGAGGGATACAGATGTCAAAGAGAAAAACGAACAGGGAAGAACAGATTGATTCTGACGGAATAAGCCTCATAAACATTATAATACCAGTTCTGGTAGTAGTAGTAATGGTGGTGGCTGGGCTGGCGTTGAAACCTGTTCTATTCCCCTCGAACGGAGATGATAATGTGCCTACTGGAAACAATCCTGCCGCGGGAACGGCAGCTGGAAACCCCACGGTCACCATGGTGACCAGCAAAGGGACAATAGTAATGGAAGTCTACAAGGACAAAGTGCCGACAACGGCGGATAACTTTCTGAAACTGGCAAAGAGTGGGTTCTATGACGGTATGATATTCCACAGAGTGATAGATAACTTCGTCATTCAAACCGGAGGATATGACCCCGGAATGGTCGCGAAGCAGTCCCCCTACGGAACGATACCTCTTGAAATAGACCAGAATTTGACGCATGTGGACGGTGCGGTAGGGATGGCAAGAACAAAGGACCCGAACAGCGCCACCAGCCAGTTTTACATCTGTGACGGAGCACAGCACTCCCTCGACGGCCAGTATGCGGTATTCGCTCAGGTAACATCGGGCATGGATGTTGTCAGAGCCATAGCAGCCAGCCCCACTCATACGGATCCAAATACCGGAATGACTGATGTGCCGGTTGACGACATAACCGTAATAAGCATGACCGTGAACGAGTAGAAAAACATAAAACCCTCCTTTCCCAATTATACCTCTGTTGTCGGGAGGGGCAGCTAGATGGGCGGCAGCTTTATATCCCTCTTTATGATGACAGTGCGGTGAAATCATGTATCTCTCAGACATAGAGTCGACAAAGAAGGAAAAAGTGGAGATGGAAGGGGCAGAAGGCGTCTGGATACAGTGGCTTATTGCCAACAAGAACGGAGCAGAGAACTATGCCATGCGTCTGTTCACCCTTGAAAAAGGCGGAAAAATACCGAGACATCAGCATCCATGGGAGCACGAGATTCTCTTTTTAGAAGGGGAGGGAATCGTGGGGGCCGGCGAGGATGAGAAAAAGGTAGAGGCGGGAAACTTCGCCTACATTGAGCCGGATATTCCACACTGGTATCGAAATACCGGTGATGGCGAATGGAAGTTTCTGTGCATAATACCGATTAAGGAATAGGATGAGGCAGGCAGGTCTAACAGCCCCCGCCTCCTCTCTCTTCCACTATATATCTGCCGGGGCTGTATGCAAACTCTTTTCTGCATTTTTCCGAGCAGAAGTAGTACATTCTTCCGTGGTATTCATAGTAATGTTCACTATCTGGCCTGACTTTCTTTCCACATACGGGGTCATACGGCATATTATTCCTCCTTAATTTCAACATTAACATCCATCTTCTCGAAGACCTCTTCCACATTGGAGAGGATTTCCTCTCTGTGCTCCTCGCTGCTGATGTGCAATAGAAGGTTTAAGTTTCTGCCGGAAATCTCTATCTTTTTCACCGTACCCGAGTTTATCAGATCTTTGTCGGTGCTTGGGTCAAGAATCCCTCTGAGCAGTGTTTTTACGAAATCCTCTGTCAAATCCTTCTTGCCATTCATATAATCCCACTTGTTAAGTGCTATCTTTAGGGCCTGTACCGCCAGAACCGCACAGTGATACTTTATCTTCGGGAGACCGCCGAGTGCGGTTATCTCGTCCCGGAATGTCAATTCACGGGCGTATTCCAGCGTTTTCCCTCTGATCATCTCGGTTATCATGGAACTCGTGGCGATGTTGGCCACGCAGCCGTAGGATTCGAATGTAACCCTCTCGATTGTTTCGTTCTCTCTGTCTATTTTCAGATACAGTTTCAGCATGTCTCCACAGGCCACGCTCCCGGCAATTGCGGTAATGTCGGCATCCTCCATGACCCCTGCGTTCTTGGGCTGCATAAACAGTTCCTTAACCTTTAAAGAGTATCCCGTCTTCATTCTATTTCCTCCTGTTTCTGTAAAGAGGGCTGATTTGCCTCAGTTTTTCTATTACGAATCTCATTGTCTCCGCTGCCCGGTCCATTTCCTCCGCGGTGTTGTATATAGACAGCCCGAACCGTGTGGACGAATTGGCCTGCTCCGCACCCTTGCCAATGGCCGATATTACATAGCTGTACTTCAACGCGGGGTTGAAGCAGGCTGATCCGGTTCTAACGATAAGGCCCTTCTCACTCGCCAGCATGAGGACCGCTTCCCCTTCCACGCCTCTGAATGATATGTTCACATTATCCACTACGCGATATTTATGGGGGCCGTTGAGCTCGGAGTCCGGTATTTCCAGCAGGGCGTTCGTGAGGCGGTCCCTCATTAGTCTGACTCTCTCCACATCCTCTTTCCTTGCTTCCTTTACCGCTTCTGCCAGACCTGCGATTGCGGGCATGTTGGGATTTCCGCCCCTCTTGCCGAATTCTCTCAAATCTCCGTGAAGGAGCGGTTCAAGTTTCATGCCTTCTCTTACGAAAAGGGCTCCGCTTCCGAGCGGTGCGTGAATCAGATGGCCGGATATGGTCAGCAAGTCCACATTGAGCCTGCTAACATCTATCTTTTCCCTCAGGAAGGAATGACTGGCGTCCGTGTGAAATATGACTCCTTCGTCATCTGCAATATCTCCGACGGCCTTAATGTCCTGAACGGTTCCAATCTCCTGATTTGCGTGTTGAACCGACAGAAATGATGCGCCTTTGATGTTCTCCTTCAGTTCTTCAATGTTGATAAACCCCTCGGAATCCACACCGATACGCACGGCCTCATGCCCCCTGCTCTCAAGATATTTGAACGAGGCTAGAATACACTTCCTCTCAATGGCGGATGTTACTATTTTCTGTTTGCCAGAGTGCTTTTCCATATATCCTACAGTGCCCTTAACCGCAAAATTATTTCCCTCGGTAACTCCCGATGTGAAGATTATTTCCTCGGGTTTTGCACCGATTTTTCCGGCGATTGTCTCTCTGGCTTTCCATATGGCATCTCCCGCTTCTTCCTCGAAAAGATGGCCGAACTCTCCGCCGGGGACGCCGTAACTAATCAGATAACGCTCTTTCATGGCCTCGAACACCCGGTCCGAGACCCTTGTCACATTCCCGTTATCGAGATAGATTACTTCCGCCATGATTATTCTACCGACAGGTATTATTTAATACTTTTTGGACAGGTCTGCCCTCCTGCCTCGGAGAACAGCGGCCAAACCCGTTAAATATCTCCTGTCTATCCGCATGCATGGGTTCCGTATACCTCGGCAAAATACACCTTCGGTGGTGTCATTCGTGCAATCTACCTATACTGGAGGAGAAGGAGTGCCCGGTATGCGGTGCGCCCACGATGCCGGTGGAAATCACGCCGCCGGGGGATGCAAGGCCCGCCTTTTCCGGGGATATAGAACTCATAAGGCGGATTGTGAACTCTCAGTTTGGAGAGGGAACAGGGAGGTCCCTCCTCCCGGATGATGCCCTTGTGATTATGAACCGCGCACCGGACCTTGACCGGATGGACGAGGTGATTGCGGACGGAGAGGTGCTGGGAAGCCTGAGGTACGATATTGTTCGGGGCTTTGAGTTCCTGCCCCGGGCAGCGGGAGCACTCAGACTCTCCAAAACGGCTTCAAAAGGCATTGTCAATATGGACGAAGGGGCATATGGGCCGGTGATAAAAGGGGCCAGCGCCCTTGCCGTCGGGGTGCTTTCGGCAGATCCAGAGATAAAGAGCGGCCAGCAGGTCCTCTTGAAATGCTGCGGGAGGATATTTGCAGGCGGAAGAGCGAAGATGGACGCTTCCGAAATGCTGGAAGGCGGTGCGAGGGGGAGTGCGGTAAAGGTCAGATGGACTATTCCGGAGGATATGCGGCGAGAGGTGCGGAAGCAGCCCGGATGGGGTGATGTCGTCACGGCCAACAAAGTGGTTATCGACAGAAGGGTGAAAGAGGCGATTTCTTTCGTAAAGGAGCAGACAGAGAAGTGCAGGGGAACTGTGGCTGTTTCCTACAGTGGGGGAAAGGACAGTCTGGCCACGCTATCCCTTGTGTTGGAAGCCGGCATAAAGCCGGAGATGTTCTTCATAAATACCGGAATAGAACTGCCGGAAACCGTGGAGAATGCGGAACTTGTCTCGCGTCACTTTTCGCTCCTCTTGAAGATCGCCGATGCGGGGAACGCCTTCTGGCGCGCACTGGAGTACTTCGGTCCACCCGGAAAGGACCACCGCTGGTGCTGCAAGACATGCAAACTCGGCCCCACGGTTCAGGCCATAAAAAGCGACTTTGACGGTGAGCTCCTCTCGTTCATCGGCCAGAGAGGGTACGAATCCAAGCAGAGAAAGAACAAAGGGGAGACATGGGAGAACCCCTGGACCCCCGGACAGCACGGCGCATCCCCGATACAGCACTGGACAGCGCTCCATGTCTGGCTTTACATATTCGACAGAAAACTCCCTTACAACATCTGGTACGAGAGGGGAATGGAAAGGGTGGGGTGCTTCTTATGCCCCACGATGGACCTCGGAGAAGCGGAGATTTTGAGAGAGGAATACCCGGAATACAGGAAATGGGAGGATTACCTTAAGGATTACTTTGAGAAGAGGGGGCTTGGCGATGAATGGGTAAGATACGGACTGTGGCGGTGGAAACGCCCGCCCGAATCAATACTGAAACGGCTTGAGGAGGAGGGGATATCCATCTCCCTGCCCGCCGGGAAAAGAAAGGGGAATGTACGGAAACTCGCACCGACAAGGGATAAAAGCGGGACGCTTCTGGCCTTCGGCGGCCCCTTTGATATGGAAACCGTGGCCCCGTTCCTGAACATACTCTCTCCCACTTCCAGGGGGGGCGATGGCTCCGTTCTGCTGGAAAAGAGTGCGGCCTGCCTCACCCTGCATCCGGACGGGAGCATAACAGTGAAAGACCCGGAGAAGCCGTACAAAAAGGACCTGCGCCTGCTGGAAGAGTTGATATACCGCGCCTCGGAGTGTGTGGGATGCGGAATCTGTCCCGGAAGGTGTCCCACCGGGGCCCTTGACATGGCAGGCGGCAGAATAACGATAGATGTTGAGAAGTGCGCACACTGCTCCCTCTGTCTGGAAGGGCCGTGCCCGGTGGTGGACTTCGGGCATCGTCTGTAACGGAACATAGTGATATTGAGGCAGGCAAATTCATAAATAACACACCGCAATCCCTCATCATGCACGGAAAGAGCGGCCTTGTCTTTATTGGTCTCGGAATAAACGACGAAATGGACATTACGGTAAAGGGGCTGGATGCGGCCAGAGAGTGCGGCTGCCTCTTTTCCGAGTTCTACACTGCGGCCCTCATGGGAAGCACCCCGGAAAGGCTGGAGGAAATGATCGGCAGACCGGTGATTTCTCTCACCCGGGAGGATGTGGAAAGCGGAGACCTGATACTGGAAAAGGCGAAGAATGAGAGGGTCGGCCTTCTTACTGCGGGAGACCCCATGGCAGCCACCACCCATGCAGACCTAAGGTTAAGGGCGGAAAATGAGGGGATTCCCACGGAGGTCATAAACGGCATATCCATCCTTGTGGCTGCGCCGTCTGCCCTCGGCCTTCAGCACTATAAATTCGGAAGAACCACCACCATACCGTTCGTTGAGCAGGGATACTTTCCCACCAGTCCCTATGAGGCGTTAATAAAAAACTTCGAGGCGGGGCTTCACACCCTTGTCCTTCTGGACATTCACTCCGATGAGGGGCGGTATCTAACGGCAGACGAGGCCATGAAGACACTTCTTCTTATGGAGAAGAAGGCGGGCGGGAACTTCTTTGAGGAACATCCCCTTATATGCGGCCTCGGTCGTATCGGCTCGGATGCGGCCGTAATAAGGTGCGGAGACATTCATTCTCTTAAAGAGAAGGACTTCGGCCCTCCGCTACACTGCATCGTCATTCCCGGGCCGCTTCATTACATGGAAAAAGAGGCGCTGAAAATCCTCGGGAATACACCCGAAAAACTGCTGGATGATTATTAGACCATATGCGTATCGGATATATCGGTGTATATCCTCACTTCATCAGAATCAGCGATAGCTTGGCCTTTCCGTTCTCCAGTTTATTGTCTCGGATGCTTCCCACAAGTAATCTCTTAATCGGTGTTTTTTCCTCGATTTCTCTGGCAATGTCTTTCAGGTCCATTATGTCGGGTCTGGCCGAGTGAAGTATTGCTATTCCCGTGTCCGGTCGCATCTTCAGGGCATCGCGTATCCAAGGCCCCCTCAGTGCCTCCGCAACCGCTCTCCTCTCCTTCTCCCGTCCCGAGCCGGCTCCCATTCCGAAGAACCCGGCCTTCCTCCTCACCTCGCCGAAGAATATGTCAAGGTCCTCTCTTGTCATTATGGCGGATAGGTCGTCTATGGGAAGCCAGATTATGGAGTTCATCAGGCTGAATGACTTCATTATAGGCATGTCCCTTGCAATCTCGGATAGGTGGTCGTTTCTGTAGATAAGTGTGAGACTGGCACCGCTCATTATGGCATCGAGAGTCTTTCGGGCGCTCTTCACCCTCTCGCCCGACTCCACGGAGAACGGAATGCTTACCGAGAAAATGGAGGGGATAACCTGTCTTCTGGTGAGTTCGAGAACATAGGGAGATATGACCGATGTTGTGCGCCCACCGAGGCCGGCAAAACCCACAAAGACATCCCCGTAGAGTTCTGGTATCAACTGCCGTTCCATCTCTGCCAGCCCACTGCTCTTAATCCCCAGAGACGAGTACTCCATTGCCGGAAACAGACTTCTATCCACATGAAAACGCCTTGAAAATCCCTGAAAGTCTCCTGCACCCGCACTAAGGGCCAGAGCATTCTCTTTCCCTCTCACCATATTGCATCCGGCACTGCCGATCCCTCCGAAGACATAGGAGATTTTCTCCTCTCCGGTTCCGAGTTGAATGACATCCACGGGACTATATGGACGGCGGGCCTTAAAAACTTACTGGTTGCCTATGTTGTTCAGGTCTATATCAAGGGCGGCGCACATCTCCTTGTATCTGTTGCGTATGGTAACCTCGGTGATGCCGGTAGCTTCGGAGACCTCCTTCTGAGTCTTGGGATTGCTGGTGAGTATGCATGAAATATATATTGCGGCGGCAGCAAGGCCAGTCGGACCTTTTCCGGAGGTGACACCCAGTTTCCCTGCATCCTCCAGAATCTCCATCCCCTTTATCTGTACGGACGGGGGGACGCCGAGTTTGTTGCAGAATCTTGACAGATACTCATCCGGCGTGGACGGCTTGAGATTCAGGCTCACCCCTCTGGCCAGGTGTCGGTATGCTCTGCCCAGTTTCTTCTTGTTTATGTCTGCGGCTTCTGAGACTTCCGCAATTGTTCTGGGTACTCCACACTGCCTGCACGATGCGTAAACCGATGCGGCAACCAGATGCTCTATGCTTCTCCCCCTTGCCAGGTTCTTCTCCAGCGCTTTTCTGTATATCATGGCCGCAGTCTCCCGGATATTCCTTGGGAGACCGAGTTTCGATGAAATCCTGCTCAGTTCCTGAAGAGCAACGGAAAGGTTTCTCTCCTCCGCATCGCCTATGTTCATCCTCTTGTGCCACTTCCTTACGCGATAGACGGTAGCCCTGTTCCTGTTGGGAATTCTCTTACCGTAGGCATCCCTGTTGGCCCATGAAATCTCGGTAGAAAGTCCTTTGTCATGTATGAGTACGGTAGTGGGCGCGCCGGTTCTGGCCCTCCTTTCGCTCTGGTCGCTGTCGAAGGCCCTCCATTCAGGCCCCTGATCAATGTATGTATCGTCAAGAACAAGACCGCACTCCTCGCAGACAAGTTCTCCCCTGTCGTAGTACATCTTCAGGTTCCTGCTCCCGCATTCCGGGCATTTCAGGTCCTCTTTTTCCTGAGAAATCCTTTTTCGGGTCACAAACCCTACTCACAACACATGTTCTATTTAAAAGTATGCATCACCTGAGAGCGCTTACAGGAAACTTTCAAGCGTGATGTTCTTCTCCTTATCGCTGTGGAAGAGGGAATCGGCCGCTTCTTCTATGAGATTAATCCTCTCCTTTGTGTAGTCCGGAAGTTCATAGTCGTTTGCCAGTCTTCTTGCGACCGCCAGATACTTTATCACATTCTTCTTCGGGACCGTGAGGATGAGGTTGTTGCCGCACTCGCACCTTCCAGTGATAGGCATCCGACGATAACTCTTGCCGCACTTGGTGCATCTGAACTTCTGGTTGGAGAAAGCCTTCAGGTTTCCGATCATGTCCGGCATGAAGTGGGTGTTTATTACCCGCTGGGCTACATCCGCCGTATTGACCGCTCTTATCCTTCTGGCCAGTTCCAGCTGTGCTATGAGTTTGTCCGCCATGCTCCCAAGAGACTTATACGCGGATATTTTGACCCCTTCCGATATGTTTTTTGTGTCGTGAGTGAAGCCGAAGCCCTCGTACTGGGCCTCTGTCCCTACTCTGTCGCTCACCCTCTCAACGGCCTCCACTTCCTTCGGTCGCGCATACTCCAGTGTTGCTCTGTAGAAATCAAGGCTGTAGGAGAAATTAGTGTCTATGTTGTGTGCCTCCTTGTCAATCTCCGCAGGGTCTATTCTGGTTGTCAGGACAAGAGGGGCATCCATGAGCCCGCCCGAACGGTTGGGTAGAAACGCCCTTGAAAAATTCAGAAGCGCATCCATAAGAAGCAGGATTGCATCCTCGTCGCCGTCACAGTTTCTTCTCTTGGCCGCATGGAAAAAGGGGTGACCGTAGCCCACATAGGCTTCGGTGAATCCGATTATTCTGGCCAGTACGCCGCCGGAGGTGTGGGGCGCAATTCCTATGACCAACTGACCTATGAGTTCCTCCTTGCTTTTTATGTTGTAGTACGCTTCCTTTTTGTAATAGCGCACAAGAAGGTCGTCTATGAAATCAGCTGCTTTCATCAGATAGTCCGTGGAGTCGCGGGGAATCAGAATATCCTGAAGCCGGAGCTCACATATTTGCTCCTCGTCCTCCAGAGCCATGCCGTAGACATCATGCGTGTATCCGAGTTCTCTGGCCTTCTCCACCGTTATCCCTATCTCATTCGGACGGAAGTGGGTGAGGGTCATATCGGTCATGTCATACCTCATGGTGCCGTCTTTGTACGGGAATACGCCGTACATCGCCCTCAGTATCCCTTTCTCAATGGGTTCCGGTACCTTCGAGTCGGGAATCAGTCCTTTCACCGCCTTTATGTCCGGCACCTTTTCTTCATTCAGGCCGAGGTTCTCAAGAGCCTTTTTGTACAGGGGGCCGAGAAGGACCTGCTGCTTTCTCGGAGCCAGCCGCTCATCTGTTTTCGTTCTCACGCCGCAATCCGGGCACACGGCAAGGAATGTTATTTTTCCGCATTCGGGGCACCTCCTCTGGCAGAGGTCCACCAGTATCCCATCCTCTCGCGCCGTCGGGGTTCGACTGCCGAGACTGTCCTCTATTGTGGCGTTTTTTCTGGTGTTTATTGCCTTTTTGAGGAGCCTCTGATTTCCTCCCGCCTCGCCGATGGGGAATAATACATGTGGTGGTGGATTCATCTTTCTCAGGGCCGCTTTTTCGGGTCTTGCCATTCTGGAACCGATTCTGGTGGGGCCTCTAGCCATTATCTTTATTCCTGCCAGTTCGTTGATCATATCCAGTGCCTTCAGATTCTCCCAGTTTTCTGGCAGTCCTCTTCTTTCCGCCAGCCCCCCATTCGCTTCCTGCAATCCCAGGCAGTAAATCAGTGCCGGCGAATGTCTTTCGCTTACCACGATAAACTTCTCGTCATCCTCCCTGCTTACTCTGTGAAAGACCCCCAGAAGTTCCAGAGTTCTCTTGATTCCTACCTCTTTCTCTCCTTCGCTCAATGGCGGTAGCGGGAGTGCGAGTCTTCCTTCCTTAACCTCTCCCTGCGATAGGATGTAATTCCTCAATTTATGAACGGTCTCGGGTGTAAGGTCGTGCCAGAATAGATTGTAATCCGGATGCAGAGGAACGCCCAGCCTCTCGGACATCTCAACGGCCCTTGAAAAATCTGGGTGCTCCCAATCTTCGGGTATTTTTTTTCCGACCTTAGCGGCGGCGTCTTCAAGCTCCAGCCTGTGCCACTCTGGCGCATAGGAACCCGGGACAAATACATGGTTGTTCTCTGCGAATTCCCCGGATGGAATAAGTATCTCACCCAAGTCCAGTATCTCCCTAACGGATTCCTTGGCGGCTGCGGCCTCCTTCAGGGTGTTTACCTGCTTTACGGTGCCGTTTTTCAGCAGGACAATCGGTCCTTCGATGCTGTCGCACGGCCCGACCGCCCCTGCCTTCCCCGGTCTTTCGAGCTTTACCTGCGTTCCTATGGCAATGAAGCCGTCCAGCATCTCCATACTGGCCGGGTTTATACCCACTGCCGCGAGTCCGGTATTTCTCCCTCTGCCGTATCTCAGACGGAAACCCCCTGCCTCGGACGGATGCGAAAGAACAGGCCTGCCCGCAAGAATGTCGCGTATGTACTTTGAACTGGGCTTGATATCAACCACATTCCCGTCTCCTCCGCTGGTTTTTCTGGTGAAATAATCAAGGAACTCCCAGCCCTTAATCTTAAGGGCATCCACATGCTTTTGAATCTTTGCGGCCTTCTGGCACATTCCCTCTGCTATGACAAGACACATGCCCCCCCGAACTCTGTTTTCTTTCACCCTTGGAAGGTCTCTGTGGCCGGAAATCTCGTACTTTTCCGTGCCTTCACCGTTAATGCAGACAGGGCAGTTCTCTACAATAGTCTTTATCTCCTCCGCCGAAGGTGCGTACTGCAGGTGGCTCTTCTGATTGTAAAGAGGGATTTCTTCCTGATACCGCTCCACCTCGGCTTTCGTGGGTTTGTATTCACCTATTTTCAGCTCCCTGCGGACCACATCCGCAATTAGAACGCTCATGGCCTGTCCGGTTCCTCCGGCCGATCTTATGGGGCCAGAAAAGTAGATATCCGCATAGCTGGTGCCGTCGGAGTTCTCTCCTATATTCACCTTGCTTATCCCCTCCAGAGGGGCCACGAGTATTCCCTCCGTAAGAACCGCAAGCCCCGCCCTTACCGCTCGATCCAGAGCGTCGGCCTTTGACCACCCCTCTTCCTGAGCAACCTTCTCCGCAATCTTCAGGGAAACAATCTCCCTTTTTTCGTACTTTGCAGTGAGGTCTCTTATGTCCTGAGCGATGCCATCCAGCTTCCACTTCGCAAGGAGTTTCTCAACCCTTGAAGCGAGATCCTCGGCCCGCGGAATCTCAACATGGTCCTCCGGGTCTCCGCCTGACTTTCTGGCCCTCTCCGCAATGGTGTAGCAGCGCTCCGCTTCCCGTTCCAGTCCCTCGAAATAGGCCTTCATCTCCTCGCTCATTACTGCTGACATGTTTACCACTGGCGCATCCCATCAATGTGCCCTCGAAAGCATAGTCCTATGTTATCTAAATACCTTGTGTTTGATGGATAGAGTGCGATATATATTAAGCCTTTTGCAGAGAAAAAGCCCCGCTCACTGCCACCATTTCTCACGGAAAAATCTTTTTTTACCCCTCCTCATTACACCCGTCATGGACTTCTTCTTTGCCCCTGAAAGCATAGCGGTAATCGGCGCATCGCCAAAGAGCGGAAAGATAGGGAATGTAATCCTGAGAAGTCTGCTTGAGTCCTCCTATTCTGGCCGTATATACCCGGTGAACCCGAAGGAGAGCGAGATAATGGGACTCCCCTGTCATGCCAGCGTCACGGAGGTAAAGGCCGAGATGGCGGTTATCTCCCTTCCAGCCAGCATAGTTCCGGGCGTGGTTCGGGAGTGCGGCGAGTCCGGTGTGAAGGGGATAGTAATCATATCCGGCGGGTTCAAGGAGATGGGGGCCGATGGAAAGAGGATGGAGGAGGAGATTGTTTCCACCGCAAGGGAGTACGACATGAGAATCATAGGTCCGAACTGCATAGGTGTCTATTCTCCCAAGAACGGCATCGACCTCCTTTTCCAGCCGGAGTACGCGATGGTGAGGCCGGGCAGAGGTAATATAGCGGTTCTCAGTCAGTCCGGCACATATGCGGCCACACTTCTGGAATGGATACGGATGGAGGGGTTCGGGGTCAGCAAGATGGTCAGTTTCGGCAACAAGGCGGATGTGGACGAGGTGGACCTGATTGAGTATCTGGCCGACGACCCGGAAACCGATGTGATTGCCCTCTACCTCGAATCCACCAGAAGAGAATTCCTGCCTGTTCTCAGAAGGGTAGCCAGAAAGAAGCCTGTGGTCATTTTAAAGGGCGGGCAGGGGAGCATGGGGTCTAAGGCGGCCATGAGCCACACCGGCGCACTTGCAGGAAAGTATGAGGTGTTCAGAGGGGTTATAAAACAGCACGGCGGCACCGTTGCGGAAGACATAGAGGAGATGCTGGACATCATTAAAATTCTCTCCTTGAGAGTCCCTCCTCCCGGAAACAGGGTTCTGATGATTACAAACGGAGCCGGCCCTGCGGTGAGCGCGCTGGACTTCATGGAGAAAGGAGGGAAAATAGTCCCCGTGACCGTTGTGGAAGAAACAAGAAAAGCTCTGGCCGAGAGCCTCCCCCCATACTGCATATTCAAGAATCCCATAGACCTCACTGGAAGCGCATCGGGGGATATGTATGTAAAGGCCATGCGAAATGCCGCGGATGCCGGGGATTTCATATTCATGCTCTTTGTATTTCAGGACGGAATACTGGCCGACACATACGGCGCACTTCTTGACAGAATACCGGACCTCATGAAAGAGACGGGAAAGGCCGTGATCGGCATATCATCCGGCGGGCCGTTCACCGAGGAGAGGATGAAGGAGTTTCAGGCTGCGGGAGTGCCCATGCTGAGGACACCGAAGAGAGCGGTAAAGGCCATGGAAAAGGTGATTGAGTACGGGAGATTTCTGAGACGGTATCAGTCGGACTGAATGTCTGCGAAACGCCTCACCCTGACGCCGCTCTCCGCAAAGAGTTCCTTGGCCACAGCATCCACATAGTCGTCCATGTAAACAACCTCTGAAATACCAGAGTTGATTATCATCTTGGCGCAGATGGAGCACGGATGGTTCGTGCAATAAAGCATCCCTCCAACCACGCTCACACCGAACACAGCGGCCTGAATGATTGCGTTCTGCTCCGCATGAATCCCTCTGCACAGCTCGGCCCTCTGGCCCGACGGAACATTCATCTTCTCACGGATACAGCCGGAGGCATCGCAGTGCTCTGAGCCTCTGGGCGGCCCGTTATAGCCCGTGCTGATAACCCTCGTGTCCCTGACAATAATGGCCCCCACCGACCTTCTGGTGCATGTGGAGCGCTTTGAGGCGAGAAACGCCAGTTCCATGAATTGTTCGTCCCTTGTGGGTCTGTCCTTCATCGCACCCGCATCGAACAGTGGCTTATAACTCTTATCTTCCCTCTATGCCGAGAAGGAACTCCTTGATTTCGGGACCGCCGCCGGAAAAGCCTCCCATGCCTGAAGAGGAGATAACCCTGTGGCACG
The DNA here is from genome assembly GCA_024281315.1 of archaeon. Taxonomy (GTDB): domain Archaea; phylum Thermoplasmatota; class Thermoplasmata; order JAJSAE01; family JAJSAE01; genus JAJSAE01. Next base: position 67,707 of record JAJSAE010000075.1, read on the forward strand.
GGACTATGAGAGGCAGGGGATTCCTTCCCAATGCATTTCCCACCGCTCTTGAGGATTGCGGTCTTCCGATAGCCGCAGCAATCCGGCCGTATGTTACTGTTTCGCCGTATGGAATCCTTTTTGTGGCATCCCATACATCTCTCTGGAACCGTGTGGTATCCAGAACTGCGGCAGGAGATATCTTAACATTGAACTCCCTCAGTGTGCCGGCAAAATAGGCCTCAATCTGCTCGGCAACGGCCCTCAGAAGCGGGTCTGTACAGGCCGCTTCCCCGCCATCTGTGAATAGGTGGATTGAGAGAAGACCGGCACTGTCCGAAGTAAGAGTAATGTAGAGCAGACCAGAGGGAAGCGGGTGTGAGATGGTGCAGGATGGCATGAGGGGGCGATGAAAGGAGCGATAAAAAAGGTTTTGGAGGCGGGGCTAATAGCGAGCATATGTACGGTACATAGTACAAAAACTTAAATAGTTGTATCATATACTGTACACATGAACCCCTACGACCGCATAGTTATCGAATGGATGGACTTCCGGATACCGCCGTTTTTTCCCAGAGAAATCCCATTCGAGCGGGGCCTTCTGGACGATTTTATCGTGGCCATATCGGGCCCGAGGCGGGCTGGAAAGACCTACTTCATGTATCAGATAATAAGCGGCTTGCTGGAAAGCGGTGTTGAAAGGGAGAACATCCTTTACATAAACCTTGAGGATGACCGCCTGTTTCCTCTGAAGCCAGACGGCATGGACAGAATTCTCGAAAAATTCATGGAACTCTACGGCGAGCATGAAACCGCCTATCTCTTTCTTGATGAGATTCAGAACCTGACGGACTGGCAGTCATGGCTAAAAAGAATGCATGCATTAAAGAAGAACATAAAGATTGTCGTGTCCGGCTCTTCCGCCAAACTGTTGTCCAAAGAAATAATTACGGGCCTTCGCGGTCGAGTCTTTTCCGTTGAGGTTCTGCCAATTAGCTTTAGGGAGTATGTGAGGTATAAGGGGAACGACCCGGATAAAATAGCGGCAAGACCGCACGGGGAAAACGCAAGAAGAGCGAGAAGCTTTTTCAGGGAATATGTGCGAAAAGGAAGCTATCCCGCCATTGCGTTCTCCGACTGGCAAGAGGAAACATCCCGTGAAATCCTGCAAAACTACTACGAGACAATGATTCTGAGGGATGTCATGGAACGGCACGGAATAAGAGAAACCGCCATGCTCAGAAACCTTGCCAAGATTCTGCTAACCAGCGTAGGCTCAGAGTTCAGTTACACAAGATTTTATAACAATCTCAGGGCGGTGGGCTTTGGACTCTCGAAGAGCACGGTTATCGAGTATGTATCACATCTTGAGGAAGCATACCTTTTCTTTGTTCTCAATAGGTGGAGGCCGTCGGAAAAAAAGAGGCAGGTATCACCGATGAAACCGTATGTTCTGGACACCGCTCTCCTTGACGCACTGCTCTATTCCGGCTCCGAAGACAGAGGGAAAAAGCTGGAAAACATCGTCTTTATCGAATTGATGAGGAGGAGGAAGAAAGTTTTCTACCACAGAAACGGAAGGGAGTGCGATTTCCTTACCTACGAAGGGGGAAAAATATCTCAGGCGATACAGGTCACCGAGACTCTCAAAGGGAACAGCGGCAGGGAGCTTGATGGAATGAAAGAGGCAATGAAGGCCTATTCTCTCTCGAAAGGGCTTATATTGACAGAGAACGAGTTCGACGAAATGGACGGGGTAAATGTCATGCCTGTCTGGCTATGGCTGCTCATGGGATAAAGGCGCAACGCAGACATGTACAATATATCGTACAAAATAAGTGTTTTTTTTGTATGTTATACAGTACGGCATAGTTCACCGAAACCCTTTTAACCCCATACACATTCTCTATAATATGTTTCAAAAACGCATAGTTATGATTGGAGCAGACAGAAAGAACGATTGTTTTGTTGCATATGCAGATATAAAGAGATTTACTGACATTCATGTCAACACACTGATAAGACTCACGAACATATTGAAATGTGAGGTGACAAAAGCATGACCGATTTTTCAGATCAAATTTTAACATGGCTTCCAGTCATTCCAGTCATAATAGCTATAGTTGCTTTATATGTTGCTGGTAAAAGCAATAAAAAGGCTGAAGAGAGTAATAGAATTGCCGAGGAAAGTAAAGAAATTGCAAAAAAAGCTTTAGACCTTCCATCTATGAAAATACATTCCGACGAGTTAAAGGAGTTTCTCAAGGACTGGGAAACAAGTTTCCCACGGGGATCTAGAGTCTATCAATTAGAAACAAATCCTACATCATTTTCTGACAGAGTGTTTGTAGGCCCCAACAAAAAATCAATTGTAGAAATAGAAAGAGAAGAGTTGTACAAGGACTTTATGGAAAATCATGTGCGAGATCCTGAATTTAAACAAACATGGGAAGAGTACAAAAAGAAGGCAAATCTCTATGGTGAAAAGAGATATAAATTCTTTATTAGGCTCAAAGAGGAGATTGAAAAGGAAACAGGAATGCCATGTTCTGAGAATTACTCAGAGCATAGTATCATGGAGTACTTTTTAGACCCGATATATGAGTCTTATGTTCAACGACTAAAAAATGAGCCTGTAGATGACAGCACTGAGCCTCAAGAAGAACCAGTCCATAACAAAGAGACGCTAAATCTGCGTTACAGGGGGACCGTAATTGCTAATGGGTTCCAAAATGAAATCAAAAAAGCAAAAGTTGTCTTTAAGGATCATATTAACTCTTCAGAGTACTTCGATCGGGTTAAGAGACAAGTTGAAGAGATAGTAGATATAAACGATCAGATTGATAAAAGGACTCTTAAAATAATTGACTATCTAAAGAAGTTCCAGAAAGTGGCTATATATTCAGAGTCTTGTGAATTTAACAAGATTTTTTAACAAGATTTAAGAGATGGTCCTTGGAAAGATTGAACGATAATGTTTACCACATAGTACAAACAAACACCTCCCCCCCTCAAATCCCCGATACCAACAAATACTCCCTTTCTCTCCATTCTCTCATGCAGAACATCATAGTCTACGACACGACCCTTCGGGACGGCGAACAGATGCCGGGCGTTTCATTTTCCCCTGCTCAGAAGCGGGAGATAGCACTGGCCCTTGAAGAGGCGGGAATCAGGGAGATAGAAGCGGGCTTTCCCGCAATATCTTCGGCCGAAGTCAGCATGATGAGGGAGGTGAAGAATTCCCTCTCAAAATCGAGGATGCTGGCCCTTTCCCGTGTGGTGGAATCGGACATAGATGCTGCGGCTGACGCAGGAGCCGACCTCGTGCTTCTCTTCATTGCCACCTCGGATATTCATCTGAAATACAAACTGCATATGGGCCGGCAGGAGGTTCTGGAAAGGGCCGTTGAGGCGGTGGAGTATGCAAAGAGCAGAGGGCTGGAGCCGAGCATCAGTTCCGAGGACAGCACCAGAACGGAGCCTGAGTTTCTGAAGAAGTTTTTAATGGCCGGAGTTGATGCGGGGGCGGTGCGGGTCGGGATAACCGACACCCTCGGAATAGGTACGCCCGAAAGCATATCCTCCCTCGTGAAATTTCTTAAAAAAGACATCAATGCACGGCTTTCCGTTCACCTGCACAACGATTTCGGGCTTGGAACGGCCAATGCAATAAGCGGTGTAAAGGCAGGTGCGGGAGCCGTGGCCGTAACGGTTAACGGCATGGGAGAACGGGCGGGAAATATATCTCTCGAGCAGTTTGTCTCCGCCATGAAATTTCTCTACGATACTGACCTCGGAGTGGATACCGCAAAACTCACCCCTCTGGCACGGATTGTATCCGACTATGCCGGCTTATCCCTCCATCCCAACCAGCCCCTTGTTGGCTCCAATGCCTTCCACCACGAATCGGGCATACACGCTGCGGCGGTGCTGGAGAACCCGAGCACTTACGAACCGGTTTCACCGGAGGATGTGGGCAATACCAGAAGAATCTCACTGGGAAAACACTCCGGTCACCGCGTAATACGGGCCCTGCTGGAATCCCGAGGTGTTGATTTTTCTTCCGATGAGCTGGACATGTTGGTCTCTGCTGTTAAGAAAGAGGGGGCAAGAAACAGAACGGTCAACCCTGAGACTGTTCTGGAAATGTTCAAAAGGATGAAAATGGACAATAACTGACCGAAAATCTTTTATGTTAACCCGCAATTCCGCCGAAAGAGGCGATTTATTATGTCTAAGAACATAGCGATTGAAGCGAAAAGAGAACGGCCGATGGAGGAGCAGACCTCCGAGATTGTCGAGAGGAAGGGCATCGGCCATCCGGACAGCGTGGCTGACGGCATTGCAGAGGCTGTTTCCCGTACTTTGTCCCAATACTACAAAGAGAATTACGGCAGAATATTCCATCACAATACGGATCAGGTCGAGATTGTTGGCGGTCAGGCCAAGGCTGCATTTCTGAACAGAGAACTGTCACAGAACCGGGGTTACAAAAAGGGAGGGATGGTTCTGGAGCCGGTCTATATTCTCCTTTCCGGTAGGGCAACAACCACCATTGAGATAGACGGCCACAAGGAAAGGGTTCCGTACAGAACACTGGCGGTAAGGGCCGCGTTCAAGCAGTTAAAGGACCAGTTTCCAAACCTTGACCCTGTTGAAGATGTCATAATAGATTGCAAGATAGGTCAGGGCTCCGTTGACCTTACCGGCCTTTACGATACAAGAAAGCAGCTGGCAAACGACACCTCCTTCGGCGTGGGCTATGCGCCCCTGAGCGAGGTTGATACGATTACCCTTAAAACCGAGGAATATATTATTGAAAAACTAAGGCACCAGATAAAGGCTCTCGGCGAGGACATAAAGGTTATGACCAGCAGGAATGTTGACAAGATACACATAACAGTGGCGCAGGCTATGGTCGGGAAGCATGTGGACGACCCGGATGCTTACAGGAGTGTAAAAGATGAATTAAGGGAGAAACTGCTGGACAATGCCGCAAAATACACAAAAAGGGAACTGGACATATCTATAAACACCGCCGACATTCCGGAGAAAGATATATATTATCTCACCGTTACCGGCCTATCAATGGAGAACGGGGACGACGGCTCGGTGGGAAGGGGAAACAGAGTAAACGGTCTTATCACGCCTTACAGACCCATGAGCATGGAGGCGGCGGCTGGAAAGAATCCGGTAACGCATGTGGGAAAGATATACAATCTGATGTCCATGTTAATAGCCGAGGATATCGTTAAAGCGGGAGGAAACGACATCAAGGAGGCGCATGTCTGTATAGTATCCAACATCGGTCACCCTGTGTCCGAACCACAGCTGGCCAGCATTCAACTTATAATGGCCGGGGGGGTCTCCGAGGCGAAATACAGGGGAGAGATAGAGAGCATCGTTTCCGGGTGGCTGGACAACCACGAGAAGATAACGGATATGCTTCTGAATCAGGAGTTGAAGGTCTATTAAGGCCGCAGGAGAGAGCATGTGGGATCAGGAGGCCAGATTCGGACCGAAAAGGCGTTTCAACCAGTATCACATATGGAAGGCCCTCTATTCCCTATCTCGTAGAAAACTCGGAAGAAAGCGGCTGTCAGAGATTGTAGGTGTAGGCGAAGGGAGCGTGAGGTCCATTGTGAGCATCCTTCTTCAGGAGAATCTTATAAGCATAAGGCAGAGCGGGATGTTTATAACACCTCAGGGAAAGAAGCATCTCGAGGAAATTTCTCTACGCTCCGTACACATTCCCGATAACCCTTTGATTCCCGGCATAAACAACACTGGCTTCCTTGTGAAAGGAAAAGGCTCCAGGGTGGGAAGCGGGCTTGAGCTCAGAGATATTGCAGTCAGGCACGGAGCTACGGGTGTTACCAGCATAATCCAGAAAAAAGGGCGGCTGACTATAGCACCCGATTTTGACATTGAGGATGCATATCCCGAGGTTGCCGCACTCCTGCGTGAACTCTTTCCCGGTATGAAAAGAAGGGATGCAATCATCATTGCCAGTGCCCTTTCTCCCGAAGAGGCGGAAGAGGGAGGATTCTTTGCCGCTCTCTCTCTGGTTAACTCATGAGAAAGGAATTTATACCAGAACCCGTATCCTTTCAAAAACCCATACGCTCCCAAAGCAAAGGGATAAACGAATATGGGCTCGTGGCGACTGACGAGAGTCAGGAGCAGAGCCTGCACAAACTGAACAAGGGCCCGTGAGGAGTAAACTCCGAAGGATGTTTACGACCTAGGGCCCAGAATGAAGTGATGGGCCCGTGGTCTAGTTGGTTATGACGTCGCCTTCACACGGCGGAGGTCTCCGGTTCGAATCCGGACGGGCCCACTCAGGCTTTTTCTTTTGTGCTTGCTACGCTGGGCGCGGCTCCAAAGAAAAAGACTGGTGAAAAAGAAAATCGCCGCACCCTGCTCACTCGCAATTTTCCTGACAAGTCACTATGGCTTTTTCTTTAACACTCCCTCCGCTGGCTCGGCCTCCAAAGAAAAACACTGGCGAAAAAGAAAAACGGCCGTGCCTGCTCGGAAGTGATGTTTTTTGATGGACACACTGTTAGGTGATGGTGGCTACCTCCTCCAAGAAAAGAGATTCAGAAGAAAGAAATCGGGGGCGGCCTGCTCGCAGGAGCAGGAGGGTAGAAACCGCTTGAGCCTGCTGGCAGTCCTTTGCTTGGCCGGATAATTCAAAGGTTACCTCTTCCTGCTTCCTAAGATTTTTTGGGAGATGGAGTCCCCAAGATTTTTAATTTTTAGAATTGTTTTTTAAATTTGAAACGATTATTATAACAATTTTTTGAAGGTTTTGGGCGAAAAGTATTAATATCAAGTCATCCATGTATCTTTTGTTGAGCCGGATTAATATAATCCTGTCGGTTTGGGATTGAAAATATAAGAATTGATAAGGAGGCGTGAATGAAGGAGATCAAAGCAGGTTTGAGGTCAATGGAAGAACCTTTCAGTATACATTCCACAGATTATATTTTACTTTATGCCAATGATGCCGCCCTTTCCATAATGGGATTAAGTAAAGAGGA
>JAJSAE010000076.1 GCA_024281315.1 archaeon
ACCATGAAAAGTCAGGGAGTAAGGTTTGCCGAGATAACTCTCCATGTGGGCGTCGGAACATTCATGCCGGTGAGAACCGAAGAGGTTGAGGGGCATAGGATGGAGAGGGAGTACTACACGATTCCACAGGAGGCCGCAGAGCTCATAAATGCCGCGAAACGGCTCTTTGTCGTGGGAACCACCGCCACAAGGGCGATCGAATCCGCACCGCATGAGGATGGAAAGATTCTGGCATCCGAGGGCTGGGCCGACATATTCATCTACCCCGGCTATTCGTTTAAGAACCGCATAACCGGCCTGATTACCAACTTCCACCTGCCGAAATCCACTCTTCTTATGCTTGTGAGTGCCTTTGCCGGCCGGGAGAGGATACTGGCTGCGTATGGGGAGGCGATAAATGAGGGTTACAGGTTCTACAGTTTCGGAGATGCCATGCTTCTATGGAATCCGGAGATGGTCGAATGACATTCGAGCTTGTTCATATAGATAAAGAGACAGGGGCGAGAGCAGGCATTCTCAAAACCTCTCACGGCGATATCGAAACTCCTTTCTTCATGCCCGTTGCAACCAGAGGAACGGTAAAGACGCTGGCTCCTGAAGAGATCCCGGGAAAGGTCCTGATAGCCAACTCCTTTCACCTCTCCATGAAGCCCGGCATTGAGGTAATAAAGGCCCACGGCGGACTGCACGGTTTTATGGGCTGGAAGGGCGCAATATTCACCGACAGCGGAGGCTTCCAGATAATCCGCGAGAACTTCTTTCGAAAGATAACAGCAAAAGGCCTGCACTATGTTTCCCCGAGAACGGGGGAGAAGAAAATACTGACGCCGGAAGCGGTCATGGACATACAGGAGGAACTCGGTTCGGACATTGCAATGGTTCTGGACGACTGCCCCCCGTATCCATCGGACAGAAAGAGGGTGGAGGCGGCCGTGGAAAGGACTGCCGAATGGGGAAAAAGGGCCATTGAGCATCACAGAAGTACCGGAGGAAAAAAACTCGTGTTCGGCATCGTTCAGGGGGCCCTTGACGAAGACCTGCGCAGAAAGTCGGTTGATTCCCTTATCCCTCTGGACTTCGACGGCTATGCCATAGGCGGCCTTTCCATCGGGGAAACAAAGGAAGACATGAACAGAACCGTAAGATTCACCGTCCCCCTTCTACCGGAAGATAGGCCGAGATATCTCATGGGCGTCGGCTCTTGCCTTGAAATTTTAGATTCCGTATCATCCGGCATTGATGTGTTCGACAGCGTATTCCCCACAAGGAACGGGAGGCACGGGACGGTTTACACGAAGCACGGGAGCTACAGCATAATGCGCACATCCAATCTCATTGAAACGGGGCCGCTGGAAGACGGCTGCCAGTGTTATACATGCAGTAACTACTCAAGGGCCTATGTTTCCCACCTTATGCGGGAGAAGGAGATGTTAGGGCTCCGACTGGTCAGCATTCACAACCTATGGTTCACTCAGAATCTTATGAGTGAGGTGAGAAAGGCCATAACAGAGGATAGATTCGGAGAGTTTGCAAGAGATTTCGGGAACTCATACGAAAACAGAGAATAAGCATCGCCCGAAACCCATTTATGCCCCCCTTCCTTTACCCCTGCTATGGAGCCCCTGACCATTCAAGAATTCATTAAAGCCCTGAAGCACACCAAGACCTACTCCAGCATGAGTGACAGGGAGTTAGAGGATTTTGCATCTTACATCCTGGGCTTCTTCGGTTTTAATGAGCAGATAATAGACAATGTTCTTATGCCGAGAGACAGGGAAATCTTCTTTTCTCTGGAGGAAGAGGGCTTTCTTACCAGCACGCAAGAGGACTCGTCCATTCCATCCGGAAAGGCGTGGCGAATTCACTACTGGCGGCTGAAGACCAGAAAGATACGGGAGCTGGCAAACACGGAGGAGAAGCAGGAGGAAGAGAAGGATATATACGACTCCATTCCGGACGATGCGTGGGCCCACCGTTCATGAGAAAAGTATTTTTACTTCCTCCCAATGCCTTTTCATGGCCTTTAGCGGAGATTTGACGCTGTTTCTAACCGCTTTTACCCTCATAACTCTGGCCGAGATGGGGGATAAGACACAGTTTTCCGTTATAACGCTCGGTACCAAATACCCTGCTTTTTCCGTTATGGGCGGTTCCATACTTGCTTTCGCTCTTGTGAACGGTATGGCTGTGATCGCCGGAGTATTCATTGTTACCGCTCTCCCCGTATTCTTGGTAAAAATAGGGGCGGCCTCCCTTTTCCTTGCGTTCGGAATATACACCCTGTACGGTCTCAGAAAACCGGATATGGAAGACAATATGAAGGATAGTAAGAAGGAGAACGGCACCGTTAAAACTGGAGGAAAGAACGGTTTTATCTCCTCATTCTCCCTGATCTTCCTCATGGAACTCGGAGACAAGACACAGATTGCCACTGCAACTCTTGTGGCTGGCTACGGTCATCCTCTTGTGGTGTTTGCCGGCGTTCTTCTTGGCCTATCCCTCCTCACGATTCTGGAGGTTAAACTGGGCTCCGTTATCTCCGGAAGAATTCCTCGGGAGAAAATGGAGCTGGCCGCCGGACTGCTTTTCATTCTTTTCGGATTACTGATGCTGGCCGATGCAGTCTCTGGTTAGGGTCTGCGAAAATCTCCATTCTATATTCCATCCAGCGTCTCTCTGCATCTTTCAACCCACAGCTTTATGCCCATGTCCCGGAATGTCCCGATAGCTCTTCGGAGCATTTCCGTCCCCCTGTCGCTCTCCCCTTTTTTCAAAAGCATGCTTCCCCAGTGATAATCCGCAATTGCCACATCTCTCTCCATCCCAAGCTCCCTGAATATCTCTCTGGCGGAAGAAAAGCTATTTGCGGCATCTTCCCACCCCCTTTTTGCGGAAAGAATCTTCCCATATATGAGATCGCCCATGGCGATCAGGCTTTTCATACCTCCCGTTACAGCCAGCTTCTTTGCCTCGAACATATAACTCTCGGCTCCATCCACTTTTCCCTCATTGATATATGTATCGGCAAGGCCATATAAGGCATCAATAAGCCATTTTTTGGCATCTGTCTTCCGTAATATCCCTATACTCCTTTCGTACCATTCCTCGGCCTTTTGATAATCCCTCCTGCAATAGGCGACATAGCCGATATTTATGGATACCAGTGCAATTCCCATCCTATCCCCGATTTTTTCCTTTATCTTCAGACTCTTTTCATAGAATTCCATAGCTGTATCAAGCTCTCCTTTTTGTTCAAAAATAATTCCTATATTAGTATAGGCCAATGCGATTCCTCGAAGGTCCCCTATTTTTTTCCTTATCTCCAGGCTCTTTTCATGATACTCCAGGGCCTGATCGGTTTCTGCTCTGTTTAAGAGAATAATGCCTATATTATCATATAAGTTGGCAACGCCGGATCGGTCTCCGATTTTTTCCTTTATCTCCAGGCCTTTTTTATAGAATTCCAGAGCCCGTTCGTTCTCTCCTTTATCCGAAAGAACAAGTCCAATGTTATTATACAAGCTGGCAACCCCATACCGGTCCCCGATTCTTTCCTTTATCTTCAGACTTTTTTCATAGAACTCCAGAGCCCGCTCGTTTTCTCCCTTATTTGAAAGAACAACTCCGAAATTATTATATGAACTGGCAGCTCCATATTGGTCCCCGATCTTTTTTCTTATTTTGAGGGCAATATCAAAATAGTTTAAAGCCGCATCGTAATCCCCTCTGGAATAATAGCAGGCCCCGATTGTATTGTAGCAGTCCCCTATGTCTTTTTCACTGTTCTTAAATCCTTCCAGAGCAACTGCTGCTTTTTCATTCAGTTCTATGCTTCTTTCGTATTCGCCTTTCCTCATGAAGATATATCCTTTCTTGCCCGTGGTTATCCAATATTCCCGGTCATGTTTCGACACCAGAGATTCACCGCACTCCAGTTCTTTAATAGCCTTCTCGTAGTCTCCCTTTCTTTCCAGGGCCACAGAGATTTTTCTGTGAAACCTCGCCTCTGTTTCTCCGTCCTCTGTAATTTTAGCTGCTTTTTTGAAAACCTCGATGGCCTTCTCGTATTCTCCCATGATGGTCAGGACATCGCCCATCTTTTCCATAACATCCGGCTTTTCCTTTTCTTCCAGATATCCAAGGGAGTTTTCGTAGAATGTCAGGGCTTCCTCGTTGGCATAGCTCTCTGCTGCCTTATCTCCTGCCCTTATCAGGTATTCCTTTGCTTTTTCGTCCTCTGCCCGATGATAGTGATACGCCACATCCTCCACAATGTCATCCGGATTCTCACTGTGACACCTCTCCAGAATCTCTGCCACGATTCCGTGGTATTCCCTTCTGAGTTCCTCGGGAATTCCCTCGTAAAGGACTTCCCATATCTTAGTGTGGTCGAACCTGTACCTGTTCTTAAGGTAATGTATCAGCCTGTGGTTTTTCTCTATCTTGCCGAGATTTCTCAACAAAACCACCCTTCTCGTCCCCGTAAGATTTCCGAGAATATCGGTGGAAAATTCTTCTCCTATAACAGATGCGCATTCAAGCATATCTCTATGCTCCTCCATGAGTCGATTGAGCCGTCTTTCCACAACATCGTAGATTCTGGAAGGGATCTCCATTTTCTCCAGGTCTCCGGCAGTGCGCCATATCCCGCTGTCCTGAGTGATCGCCCCTTCCTCTGCAAGAAGTTTCACAACCTCCAGAACGAAAAAAGGCGTTCCTTCCGTTTCTTCATATATCTTTCCGTAAAACGAATCGCCGAAGTCCGTATTTCCCAGGGCCCCGTCTATTATCTTCTTTGTGCTCTCTTCATCGAGTCTTTTAAGTTCCATCCCGTCGAACAGTTCCTCCCTGCTCATCTTCCGCATAACATTAGCCAACGGATGGACTCTGCCGTCACTCTCGATTATGTCCTCGGGCCGGTATGTCCCTATTATAAGAATCCTGTCTCTTCTTATGTTCCTTGCCAGATAGTGCAGGAGATTCAGGGTTGTCGGGTCCGCCCAGTGAAGGTCATCGAGAAACAGGAGCACCGGGCTTTTTCCTGATTCTCTCACAATCCCCATGAGTATATTATCAAAAAGATTCTGCTGCTTTATCTTTGGGTCGTCAACCAGAACCATGCCCTCATATTTGCCGGAACTCTGGAGGGCCTCAAGCTCATCAGCAATCTCCTCAGATACCTCACCGGACCATTCCTCCGCCTTTTCCATTACATTCTTCAGAATCTTTCCCATGTCCTCTATCAGGGCCTCGCTTTCCGTACCTTTCATCACAGCCACAAGAGAGAGGGTTCCGCCGCTGCGGATTATTATTCTGTATTTCCCATATCCCAGTGAATTAAGGCTTTCTCCCCTCTCCCTGTTCATCATGCTCAGGGAATCCTTAACAAATTCTCCCACGGCCTGCAGCATGGATGCGAATATATCTGCATCCAGATCAGTCTCTTCCCTCTCGGAGCTTGCTATGAGCATTCCCGCATCGTTTATCAGGTAGAGGGAGACAAGCAACGGGGGCGGCTCCCCGGAGACCAGATGGGACAGATTTGCATCTCTGAAAGCGCTTCTGACGGGCATGAGTGGTTCAAGGCTCTCCGAGAGACACCAGCCCCGGATAGTTTTCGCACCATCGGATTCGGCAATGCGTATCAGCTCGTCGGGAAGCCTCGTTTTGCCGATACCAGCCTCGCCGGAGATAAGAATCGTATGCCCGGCGGATGAAAGTGCGTTTTTCCATATCTTTTTCAGCCTTTCAAGCTCTCGGCCCCTTCCGGAAATCTCTGGCACCCGAATCCTCAGATCTTCCATGGCATATGGTAACAAGGGGGGGAATAAAAAGGTTTTTAGCAAAGTTTCTTTATTATGGTCGATCTCTTGATGTTTGTCCAAGCGTTTTTTTCTTTCATAGATTTTTGAATATATCCAGCAGCTCTTCCACCGGCATCGATGTCTTGAAGCCCAGAGGTGAAAAATGAGTTCTGACTGCGTCCGGAATTGCCTTAAAAATAGAGTCTCTGCGGGGAGGAGACCTGCGGACGATTGAGGACAGGACATCCACATCGTGAAAGAAGAGCGGCGCCTCGTTCTCCTCTTTCAACATACGCAGCAGTTCCATCGCCTCACTGGAAATCTGCCCGTCTTCCATCGGTGAGATTGTATCCAAAAAACTACTGTCTCCAAGGGAGGAGGCCCATACGGGTCCGTATATCTTTCCTTCCGTCTTTTCGGCATCCGCTGATGAGTCATAGAAATTCCATTGCGCTTTTTTCCGGTCAAATGTGAAATATTTCAGTTTTACAAGGGCCCTGTTCGCCCTCCCCGCTCCTCTCTCCGCTCTGAAAAAAGTGCGGAAGTAGTGATCTCTGTAATAGGAGAGCAGCGGTGTAAAAGCGATATCATGAATCGCTCCCATCCTTACGACAAATCCGAGAAGTATTCTCAGTCCGGATTCGTGGCCAAAATAGGAGTGCACCGGCTCGGCCATATATCTTCTCCTGCAAACTGCGGGATATGTTCCTGCCAGAGGTGCCGTGTCGGTTGCGGTTATGGCCAGTATTCCTCCGTTTTTAAGCCCCGTAATCCCGGAATCAATGAACGGAATAGGCGTACCGAAGGGGTCTATGTCTATGAAATCGAACCTGATTTCTCTCATAATAATATTCGCATCCGTGTGGTGAATCGCCACATCAACCCTGTTCAGTTCTGCGTTTTTACGGATGTTTTCCACGCCTTTTTCGGTAATTTCCGAGATATGTATCTCTTTGTCTCCGCATTCCTTCGCATATCTCAGGCCTCTTATGCCCGTGGCCCCCATTGCGTCCAGCACGCGTATCCCATCTGGAAGATTCTTCAGAACCATGATAGAAATATCGCGGTTGAGTCTCATGGCGGTGTTGTAAAACGCCTCTTTCCCTTTTACGCCGGGGCCCGGACCTTCGTGTGAGGAGGCGGTTTTATGTATCTTTACTCTACCCTCTGTAATAAAATCTCCGGTCATTGTATTGCCGTTCAAACTATCTCACCGTGCAGAATCCTTGAAATCTTGTATGGAAGAAGGTTCTTGTTGATGGGAGTGACCTCGAGCATCCGTATGTCGTCCCTGCGCCTTATGTCCTGAAGCAGCGGGTTTCTGGATTTTTTGTGCATGGTCATCAATATTGCGATTTCCGTGTCAAGGGCTTCCTTTACCGCCGCGTTGAAATTCGCGCTTTCCATCTCCATCTTGCCTATTTCATCGATAATAATGAGGTCAACCTCCTCTTCAATCGCCTTGTTTATAGCGGCAACCCCCACGGAGTCCAGAACCTCAAGATCAACGCCGTATTTATCCACAAAAACACCGGTGTCGATATTCACATGGGCAAAGATCTTCTTCTCCCCGGTCATCCAGTCAACCACATTGAAGCCCACCCTGCGGTGTCCTTCCGTGATTGGCTCGGTTATCATGCCGCCGATGGTCAGTTCCTCGTCCTTGAGCATATCTATTACTCTCAGAAGCACCTGTGTCTTACCCGAACCGGGCAGGCCTGCAATTCCTATACGAATGTTTTCCATACTATCCGCCACACCCAATAGCTTCATTATTTATATACACTACGCTCTCTTGACTTCCTTCAATTTTCGGGCAAGCGGTGCAGTAAAAGAGGCAGCAGGGGGGAACCGACGGCATAGACGGCAGTTGCGGCAAAGCCCGTCCAGAGCAGTACGGGAGCGTTAATGCCGAGAATATAAAGAACAAAATAGGAGGATGAAAGGAGCAATATGAGAAATACGGCCATGTACTTTCTTCCTTTAACCTTCGGAACCCGAATGGGGGCAATCATGGATACGGCGAGGGCGAGGGCGATTACCTCAGTGAATGCCGGCTGCAGCAGGAAGATAGACTCAATGACAATGATGGAAACAAGGGGGGTGGGCTGGCCCGGGAAGAATGTGTCCGGACCGTGAGCCACAAAGAGCCCGAGGTGGTACAGACCGGAAAAGAGGATGGCAAACGCAGCGATTAGAGCAGATGCGTTTTCAAGGCTGGCCAAAGCCCCCCCTCTGGAAGGGTCATAATATACACTATAAAGGAATATGGCGGGAAATATTACGAAGGATATGGAATCGGCGATGGAATCCAGTTTGTCCCCGGATGTGTGCCTGCTTCCGAATCTTCTGTAGGATATGCCGTCAAGGCCGTCGAACAGGACCGAGGCGAAGAGAAAAAGGGCGGCTATGTGGTATTTTCCGTCCAGAACATATGTTATTCCGAGAAAACCGGACAGTGCATTTAGGAGGGTGAAGGTATCCGCAACGGATAGTTTCATCACTTTCACTCCTTTTTCGACCCGGTTCATTCTCTTCTCCCCCCATTCTCCGCAAGCTCTGCCAGAGGGCTTTCCCCCGCCTTCACCTTCTCTCCCTCCTTCACGAGAGGTATGAACCCCTTCGGAAGGTATGTATCAACACGGGAACCGAACCTTATAAGTCCTATTCTCTCGCCCTTTCTTATTCCATCGCCTTCTTTCGCATACGGCACGATGCGCCTTGCGACCATTCCCGCAATCTGGACCATCTTTATCTCTCCGTGCGGGGTTTCAATGCGGTATATCACCCTTTCATTCCTTTCCGATTCCTTTTCGAAAGCCGGGATGTGGGAGCCAGGGATGTGCCGCATTTCAATTATCTTTCCGCCAACAGGCGAGCGATTGACATGTACATTGTGAATATTCATGAAGACCGCAATGCGCCAGCCGTCTCCGTTCTTTTTCACAAACTGTACCACGCCGTCGGCAGGGGAGCAGACCGCAGCACCGCAAATCTTTCGCTCTGGGTCTCGGAAGAAGAGGAGGTAGGATATGGAAAATAGGAGTACTGCGGCAGATATCGCTGCAAAAACTGAGTTATCCGGGGGCCGTAGGGGCAGCCTATCGATGAGGGCTATGCCCACGAGTACGAGCAGGGCAGGAATCAGCGGATAGACAGGTGTACCTTTTGCGAGTTTCACAGTCCGGACAGAGTCGTTTAAATAGATAAAACTATTGTTTTCGGCAGAAACGCACATGTGACCGAAACTCTTATATAGAACATATGCTTGTATATGCATGTGTACAAGATGTGTGCAAATTGCATACACGAAATACACAGGTGAATCGCATGGAGTACTTCAACCAGAAAACGATTGAAGGATGCAAATGCATTAACTGCAGGATGGCTCGCATGGAACAGAACATGCAGACTCTGCACCTCCAGATGGAGGAGCTCATATCCGCTCTGAACGGTTCGCCAATCACTCGCTCAAACTGAACCCCTCCCTAATTTTGCCCCAACTCCGAGGGGGCTTAGCCCCCTCACCCCTCCCTTTTACCGTTCAAAATTAAAATTATCGAATTATGCACGGTCCAATCCAGTCATTGCTCAAAATTCAAGTTTCAGTTCCTTTTCATCGTGGCCCATCACAAGGACCCGGCTGTCTCGCCTCTCTCTTAATATTCTGTAACCGATCTTTTGACCCAGCGCCGCGGCAAATTCCCTTATCTCATCGTGGGACGGCATGTTGGCCAGCGTCATTCTTTCTCTTGACGCTCCCACAAATACATAGCCCTTCGGTTCAATGAAATTCGGAGAGGCAATGTTATCAAGTTTTGCGTAATCATCAATCCAGCCCAGATTCCAGTCCTTTACCAGTGTGTGCCTTATGACCTTGCGCGTATCCAGAGACGGCAGAAGTTCCAGCGTCTTCATGATATTTTCCCAGCCGTTGGGAACGAGCGGAACCTCCAGTTTTCTGTAAATCTCCTCGTTGGGTGATGCAACGGTAACATACAGCTGCGTGGGCAGAGGGTCCAGATTCTCAAGAACCTTCGGCGTTGTTCCGTTGGTGACAACGAATGTACTCATCCCTCTCTTATGAGCTGCCTCAATGAATTCTCCCAGCCGCTGATATAATGTCGGCTCTCCGGTAAGAGATATGGCCACATGCTTCGGTTCCTGCGCTTCCTCCCACATCTCACGCTTAACCCGTGGGTCACCCTTGAAGCCAGTGAGAAGCACACGCTGCGCCTTTATTGACTCTTCCAGTATGAACTCCGGGTCATCCACTGAACGCAGGTATGTCTCGGTAAAACCCTGAACCCGCCAGCAGAAGAGGCATGATTGGGTACACTGGTCTATTGTGGGAGTCATCTGAAGGCACCTGTGACTGTCTATGCCGTAGAATGTGTTTTTATAGCATGTGCGGCCTCTTATGAGCGTCTCCTTCAACCAGTGACATAGCTTCACCCCGCTGTGCTCGCCTACGATGCGGTAGTGCTGCTTTTCCAGTGTCTTTCTGAATTCGGGGTTCATGGCGGGGGGATGAAGATGGTCTTAAAAAAGGTTTCACCGTAATCGAATATGCCAGCCTTGCAAAATTACGCACAACCGCACCCAAAAACTATATATGCAGGTGCTTTATCCGGCCGCAAGAGGTGATAAAATACCTGAAAAATCACCCCGCAACCCCGGAACACATGTTCCGAAAAACCGAATTTTGACAGATATAGGAGGCTCTACCCATGGCACAAAGAGGCATAAGAGAATATGATGCAAAGAGAATGATGGCCAGACATCTGAAAGACTACTCGGACAGAGTATCGGTTCCCGAAAAGATGGTTCTGATATGTCCAAACACAGATATGGACGAACTGGCCGGCCGGAATCCCTGGCTGAAGGAGGAAAGACTGGTGGTAAAACCGGACCAGCTCTTCGGAAAGAGGGGAAAGAACAACCTCATCCTGCTGGATGCGGACTTCGAGGCGGCAAAGGCCTTCATCCGGGAGAAGATGGGACAGACCATTACGGTGGGAAAGACATCGGGAGAACTCTCCCATTTCCTTGTGGAACCGTTTGTGCCGCACGAGGAGGAGTACTATGTGGCCATCAGGTCGGATAGGGACGGAGATACCATCTACTTCTCTGCTGCGGGAGGAGTGGACATAGAGGAGAACTGGGACTCGGTAAAATCCCTGCACATATCCATAGAGGCTGACCCTGCGGCCGTAGATGTTTCCCCTCTGGTGGCGGAAATTCCGGATAATAAGAAGGAGATAATCGCCGACTTTCTGAAGGCCCTCTTCCGGTTCTATGCAGGCCTCGGATTCGCATATCTTGAAATCAATCCATTTACCATCAAGGGAGAACAGGTAATTCCGCTGGATACCGTTGCCAGACTGGACGACACCGCCGCTTTCGAGTGCGCCAAGAAATGGGGGGACATAACATTCCCTGCCCCCTTCGGCCGCAGCCTCAGCAAAGAGGAGAAATACATAAAAATGCTGGACGAGAAGAGCGGCGCATCCCTGAAGCTTACCATCCTCAATCCGAAGGGAAGGGTGTGGACCATGGTGGCCGGCGGCGGAGCATCGGTGATATACGCCGATACGGTGGTTGACCTCGGGTTCGGGGAAGAACTGGCGAACTACGGAGAGTACAGCGGAAACCCCACAACGGATGAAACATACGAGTACGCAAAGACGATAATGGACCTGATGACAAGGGAGAAGGACCCGCGCGGTAAGGTTCTAATAATCGGCGGCGGAATCGCCAACTTCACCGATGTGGCCAAGACATTCACCGGCATAATCACGGCCCTGCGCGAGTATGCGGATAGACTGAAGGAGAACAATGTTAAGATATATGTGAGAAGGGGCGGGCCCAATTACAAAGAAGGGCTGAGAAAGATGAAGGCCGTGGCGGAGGAGCTCGGCCTCGACATGGAGGTTTACGGCCCGGAGACGCACATGACCAAGATTGTAAGAATGGCGCTGAAGCCAGAGGAGGTGGCATGATGAATGAGTACGCACTTTTTGACCGAAATACAAGGGCAATCGTTTACGGGATGCAGACAAACGCCATACAGAGAATGCTCGATTTCGATTATGTATGCAGAAGGGAGAAGCCCAGCGTCGCGGCCATTGTGAACCCCACCAGAAGCGGACTGCACAAGGCGTTTTACGGGACAAAGGAAATCCTTATCCCGATGTACAGAACCATTCCCGAAGCGGTGGAGAAGCACCCGGATGTGGATGTCATGGTTAACTTCGCCAGTTTTCGCAGCGCATATCCGACAAGTAAGGAAGCGCTGGAAAACGATGCCATAAGAACCGTGGTTATTATCGCAGAGGGCGTGCCGGAACGGAGGGCCAGAGAACTGAGGGCCATTGCAAAGAAGAAGGGAAAGTGGATAATCGGCCCTGCTACGGTTGGCGGCATAGTCGCCGGAGCCTTCAAGATAGGGAACACTGCGGGAACTCTGGATAACATAGTGGAATCGAAACTGCACAGGCCCGGAAGCGTGGGCTTTGTTTCCAAGAGCGGCGGTATGAGCAACGAGATGTACAACATAATCTCCAGAAACACGGACGGCCTGTATGAGGGTGTGGCCATAGGGGGGGACAAGTACCCCGGTTCAACCCTTCTGGAGCACCTCCTGAGGTACGAAAAGAACCCGGAGATAAAG
>JAJSAE010000077.1 GCA_024281315.1 archaeon
CAAGGCCTTCATTATACTCAGACCAATTTCTTATATACTTCTTCTGTATCTCCATTTCGGCCATGGTGCATCCCTTCCATGGTTGGATAAGGAAGAATATGCACCATGGCTTTATAAAAGTATTTATGCAACAGAGCAGGTTGTGGGAAAAAAATGGAAGAGGTTTTTCATAGCCTCTTCCGCCGGAGGGCCGCGATCAGGGCTGCGATTCCGAGGACTCCCGTCATTCCGATGAACGATGTGTCCGGTGTCTTCTTCTCCCTGCTGAGTGCTATGCTCTTCTGGTCGGAAACCTCCTCGTATCCCGTGAGATTTACGGTTATAGTTATTATGACCGTTTCCGAATCTTTACCGATGTCGGAGATGACCAGCCATGTTTTGAAAACGCCGCTGCTGTTCGTTTTTCCGCTGGCCTCTGTGAATCTTGCATTCCGCTCGCTCGCAACCAGCGCAACGCTTGCATTTTCTACGGGCTTTCCGGTGTGTGAGTCCGTGACGGCGACGGTGATGGAGATTTCCTCCCCTATCTTCGCGCTTTCTGGCGAGACGTTTATCTCAAGCTCCATTGACGGCTGAACATAGACCACAGTTAGCATGGCGGTTGTCCTTCCGGAGCTGTAGTTCTCGGCCACTGGGGTTATGGTAATGATAAGATCCTTTGCGGCGTCCATTCCCGGCGCTTTGATGGTTATAATGCTCCGACCGCTCTCGTCAGTTATTGTATTTCCTTCCACAACAAGATTTATCTCCGAGGGAGTGGTATCCACATGGAATGTCGCTCCTTTTATGGCCTCCCCGTTCTGGTCGGATATGGTGACGATGGCCTTCACCCCGTCGTATTTCATGTCTTCTGTGGTTACCGTGCTCTGCAACAGGTTGATACTGGCAGTGGCAAGGTCCTGGTCAGGTGGATAAACGGTCAGGAAGTAGATACTATATGAAGATCTAGCCCCTTTCCGTACAAGTAGTTTCAATGAAACGGTGAGGGGCGAATCTCCGTATTCAAGGCCCGTATCCGCATCGTATGTGAAGTGCGCAATGCCGTATTCATCGGTTGTTATGGGAGAAGAAGTCGTAATGTTTCCCGCAGTTGCGGTGATGTCCAGTTCTGCATCGGATATGGGTCTTTCGTTCTCATCCTTCACTTCACTGTGAACTGGGCTTCCTGCCCTTCCGAAACCTTTTCCGGCCCCGAAACCACGACATCCAGAGGAGAGTAGCCGGTGTGCAGTTCGTTCAGTGTCCAGAAGTTGAAAACACCTCCGAGTTCACCATACCAGCCGATGTATCTGTCGTTTCTGTACGCTTCGATATTTGCCCTGTAATAGAGCACATTGTAGTAGAGGTTGTAAGCGATGGATTCCTGAATATCCTTGCAGATTTTTACCCTATTTGTCCCGTTCAGTTCTGTGGTCATATTGTGTATCATGGCATCCAGTGTGTCGTTGTGAAGTCCTATTCCGTTATTGCCGCCCGGAACATCAAAGTCCGAGGTGAAAAAGTCCTGAAGGAAGGTCGGCTCTATCTCGTCGATGTGCCACCCCAGAACATAGGCATCGAAATCCTGCTCATTGAATACCTTTGTAATAATGGTGCCGAGGTCAGTAGGATTTGAGGTTACATTCAGGCCGACCTCCCTGCATGATTCGGCGATAGTCCTCTCCGTTTCTGCACATACGGGGTCGTAATACGATGAGAATGTGAATAATACAATCTCTCTGTCTCCGATTCCCGGCAGTTCCCGCCACCCGTCTCCGTTGGTGTCCACCCAGCCCTGAGCGTCGAGTATGGCCCGGGCAGCATCGAGGTCATACTGGTATGTGGTCACGGAATCGTTGTAATAGAGCGAGTTGGCAGGTGAAACCACGGATGTACCTACAGAGCCGTAGTTCAGCAGAAGCCGGGATACAACGGTCTGCTTGTCGGTGCAGTGGGCCATGGCC
>JAJSAE010000078.1 GCA_024281315.1 archaeon
CAAAGCCTCAAGACATTCATCGAGATTATTATTTGCCAGCATTTAGGTGCACCTAAAAGAGGGACCATGTACCCATATAAATAGATTGTGGTACACTTCTGGCCATATTTCATGGTGTTGCCGTAAGCACAGATGACCTAACCTCTCCAGGTGTGTTTTCCCTTTTCGATGCTGGCCATGCGGATGGAAGATTGGGAAGGGTTTGAAAGGTATTGGAGCGTTTAATTCTCGGAGTCATCCGGAATCCCATCATCCGCCGGAGAGTCCGGCTCTTCGCCGCCATGTGTTGTTTCATCTTCTGGTAGAGATTCTTGATTCTCTGAGTCTTCCTGCACGGTATCGTCTGCAGAAGGCTCCGGCTCCTCTTCTACTTCCGCCCCAGAGGGGGACGCTCCCTTTCTTTTCATAACAAAGACTGCCGCAAGAATTCCCATGATAACCACAAGAATGAGCAAATAGGGAAGGAATGAACCCGCGTCTGAATCCCCGCTGGAATCGCCGCTAGATGGGGCGGACATAGTTGTTTCCACCTCCTCCATATCGGTAGTCTGGCCGCCTACGGAGTTGACGGTTATCTCACCGGTCTCATTGCCACTGGTGATTGTCAGGTTGTATGCCCCTTCCGGAAGGCTTATGCCAAAAGTGCCGTTCTCATCGGTTTGGCCCACCACCTCTCCATTGTATATTATGTCTGCAAACGCAACAGGGCTACCATTCTCGTCAACAATGGTCCCAGTAATCACGCCAGCGGCAGGCGGCCCCCCCTCGCTAGATATGTTGAAGCTCCAGTCAAAAGAAACCTGATGGCTCGAGACAATGTGGTCCGCATAGACATATACACGAACCGTATCTCCCTTCTTAAATTCGCTGCTGGGGGTGAATATCGCTGTGGTACCGTTCCAAGATACAGTTCCATTGTGCAGCCCGGTTTCACTGTTAGCGAAGACCCTTATGCTGAAGGAAGTGTGATTTATCTCCTCTGAAAATGTTATGGATATCTTACAGGATGCGGATACATTATCTCCTGTGGGCGAGTAGGAGATTATTTCCGGGGAATCGGCATCTATTATAAACGAGACATGAGATATCTGCATATTTCCTGCCTGGTCAAAGGCTCTGACCCACACATTGTGGCTTCCGGATAACATATCCAAGCCATCGCTGGATGTGATGAACTCGGATTCCGAAGAGCCCTTTTCCATCCATGTGCCGTTGTCCACCTTCAGTTCGTAATGGTCTAGATTGTCATCGCTCCCGCTCCAGTTGACCCAGAACGCGAAGAAAGCTATAACCTCTCCATCTACTGGAGTTGTGATTGTGATAAAAGGCGAAACAGTATCCACCGTGAAACTTTTGGTGCTGTTCGCGTGGTTGCTTGCGTTGTCATACACGGTAATAGTGATATTGTAAAGCCCGTCATTCATGCCGGTTATATCATATGTGGTGTTCAGCCCGACATTGACCGCATCTCCGCCGTTTACGCTAACCTCATAATGTTCGATTCCAGACCCGCCGTCGCTGGCATACGAATCATCCAGCCCTGTCCAGTTGACTTCCATCCCGCTCATGTTCCAGAATCCGTTTTGCGCGGGGCTATAAACCGTTACGGAAGGCGGCATGGTATCTATGGAGAATGATGCAGTACCGGTTATGAAGCGATTCCCTGCCCGGTCCGTGGCCCTGACTGAAAAAGTATGGCCCCCATCCTTCATATACGCAATGTTCACATACCACGGCGTATCACCGGCACCCTTCCAAGAGCCACCATCTATGCTGATGTCGTAGTGATCAATTCCTGACAGGCTGTCCGAGCCACTGGTCCATGTGAAGTTTATCTCCCATCCGTTTACCGAAACATCCACTGGATATGTCGGAACAACACCAGATGGCCCTGTAAAATCCACATAAAAGACAGAGCGGGTATAATTCCAGTTTCCCGCATCATCAACCGCCCGTATCCGAACCATGTGCTCACCCTCAGAAAGCCCTGTGAAGACCATGCTCTGGTTCCCGCCGACATAAACCCATGAATCACCGTCCATGCTTATCTCGGAGCGGTTATAAGAGCCAGTCACAGACCAATAAACGGTTATGCTCGATAAGTTGGTCGCTGTATTATTTGCCGGTGAGTTTATCCACAGGGACGGGGCAATGGTGTCTATCTGTACGGAAATATCGGCCCGGAACCAATTTCCAGCCATGTCAAAGGCCCTGACTCCAAAGTTGGCCGATCCATCGCTGAGACCAGTGGCGGTATAACTGGTGTTCACACCCACATCCGTCCATGAAGTCCCGCCGTTTGCGGAGAACCAGTAGTGATCTATTCCGGACGAGGCGTTATCCCATGCAACCCATGTAACGGTGACCGTGCTTACATTGAACCACTGGTTGGCTTCAGGGGATGTGATGATAATCTCAGGATTAGCCGTATCCACAAAGAAGCGAACCGATGAGGTATTTGCGTTTCCCGCAGTATCGAAGGCCACCACCTCAACCGTATGATTGCCGTCGGAAAGACCGGAGAATGTATAGTCTTCCGATGTTCCTACGGACTGCCACGAACCGCCGTCAATGCGGACTTCATAGTGGTCCAGATTCTCATCGCTTCCGTTCCATATGACCGTTACATCGCCGGAGCTCATGAAACCGTTATTTGCAGGTGTGGTTATAGAAAGAGCAGGCACAGTCGTATCCACATTGAAAGTGACCGATGTGATTTTCTCATTGCCGCCCATATCTATGGCCCTGACCCGTACCGTATGATTCCCATCAGAAAGGGCTGTGAAATCATAAGTTGTCAGATTTGCGGCATCCTGCCATGCACCGCCATCCAGAGATACTTCATAATGATCAATTCCTGTCTCGTTATCACCACCGGCCCAGTTTACCGTAATATCCTGCGTGTTGAGATAGGAATCATTTGCAGGGGAAGTTATGGTAACATACGGTGCCGCCATATCCCTCTCCGTGGTAAAGACTAGGGTATATGGTATGTTGTCGAGCTCCTTTCCGCCGAGGTCACTCCCACCGGTTATATTGAGTGTGTATGTGGTGTTGTATTCAAAATGGGAATGATAGAGTGTCAGAACGGGAGTTTCGCTGCTCCATGATTCTATCCATCCGCCGGGGTCCGGGGTTGATGTATAGTTAAAAGTGGACTGATTCATAAACTCGGAAAAGGAAACCACAATCTGCTGCGAAATGCTGACATTCAAGCTGTTATTGATCGGATTTGTTCCTGTGACGGTGGGGGGTGTGCAGTCGGAAGGGAGAGTTCCGTTCCACGGCCGCATCAGCGGATACATATCCTGATTTGAACCGCCATCTATGCCATACGGTATATCCCCGATGCCGTCCTGCCCCTGTAGGTCCTGATTAGGGCCTTTGAAAATGTCGGTTCCCGAATAATCGCTCCAGTAATTACCTCCCTCTGGGTATGTTGCGTTCCATATGCTGTGCTGGTTGTCGTATGCCTGATTGGTGTTATTGATGAAGTTGTTGTGGTACACCCTGTTTCCATATATGGTCGGACTGTCAGTGTCTATGTAAAGTCCGTAGTTATTGTTGGCGTAGAATGTGTTTTCGTATATGTCGTTGTATGGGGAAGTGCGGAGCAGGAAGCCGAAGTTGTTGCTGTCCTCTATGAAATTGCCATAGACGGAGTTGTTGTTCGAATCCCGGAGATACATGCCGTTCTGGTTCGATGTAAAATTGTTGTATGCGATGGTTCCGTGGACGAGATTCATCATATATATTCCATCCCCTTGGTTGGAACTCAGTGTATTGTTTGTAACCTGTGTGCGTGCTGTGGAATACTGGGAAAATATGGCATCTTCACCACTGTTGCTCAGTGTGTTGCTGTCTATGGAAATAACGCCGCTGGAATGGTATATGTCCACACCGACAGTATTCGCATCTATTGTGTTACTTCGAGCCGAGCACTCCTTTGCATAGGAAAACATGATTCCATAGTATGAATTGTTTATGTAACTCTTTTCAACAGTACAGTTCTCACTATAGTAAACATAGATACCCATACCCGAGTTTCCCGAATTGTTGGCCAGCGTGCTGTTGCTCACCGTAATATTGTTCGAAAAACCGATCTGTATACTGACTGTGGAATCCTTTATTTTCACCCCATTTATAGTTCCAACGCTGCAGTTCGCCACTATGACCTGCCCAGCATCGCTGGGAACGCCTGTAAAGGTCTGGTTTTTAAAGTAATAAAGAGGTTTCCCATTCACAGTATTTGTCGTATCAATGATATGGGTGTTCCACCCAGACATCTGGTCACCCCATAGCTCGACACCGTTGCCGGTTAGTGTGTTACCGGTTATAGTATCGTAAGGGCTTCTCTCCAGATGTATGCCGGCATTTGCATTAGAGGATATGGTATTGTTGGTTACGCTGCAAGCCGAAGAGGTGCCGATATAGATGCCGGACTGTCCATTATCCGAAACTGTATTATTCGCAAAAACACTGCCATCGGCCTGAGAAGCAAAAATCCCTCCATTGCTATTTAAAGAAACATTGTTCTCTTGGATAGTGGCATTAAAAGATAGTTCAAGATATATCCCAAACTTATTGTTCAGAACGGTATTGTTCTCCACCACCGTGCCGTTTGTGTTTATCAGATATATGCCGGGGTAGGCACCTGACCGCGTAACGGTATTTTCTATTATTAGATTATCCACGGACCCGTCCACATCAATCCCGTAATTGTTCCAGCTGTTTATGATGCTGTTGTTCCGGACAATATTCCGGTCGCTGTTCAGTTCGAACCACATCCCCTCCTTGTTATCGCAGATGCTGTTATTGACAATAGTGTTCTGCTTTGCGTTGTGAATGCGAACGCCGTAAAGACCGCTGCCGGATATGTTGTTTCCATCAATCCGGTTCCCGGTAGAGAGGCTGAGGAAGAGGCCGCCTATGGTGCTGGACTCAACGGCGTTGTCGGTAATGTTGTTACTGTCCGAATTCTGCTCAAGATAGAGACCAAACATGGAGCCGGATATACTGTTATTCCTCACAGTATTAAAACTCGCGCTTTCATAGAAATAAAGCCCGTGCTTAACCGAATAAATGGTATTGTTGTAGATAAGCCCGTTAACCTCGCTGTGCAGCGAGATGCCGCTTCCGTCAAAGTACGGGTCGCTCACGGAACTGGCGTTGTATAATGTGCAGTTTCTTATCACAAAATAAGAGGTGGTGTTCCCGATATATATGGCATTCCCGCCCCCGAGTGCGTCTATTTCATAGTTCTCTATCGCATACGGATTTCCGGCACTCCCATCTCCTGCCCATCCTTCCGATGATGCGGTGGTCGCAAAATCGGCATCGTCGTTTATCCTTATGACCCCGTGGGCCGCCGTGATTGACGCCCCATCCGTTCTTGCCTCGGCTCCTGTTGTGATAATGGAAAGGCCACTTATCAGCATGGCCGTTACCATA
This sequence comes from archaeon, assembly GCA_024281315.1. Lineage (GTDB taxonomy): Archaea > Thermoplasmatota > Thermoplasmata > JAJSAE01 > JAJSAE01 > JAJSAE01. The sequence continues at coordinate 5,452 of JAJSAE010000078.1, forward strand.
GCGACAGAGAGCAATTTTTTCTCCAGAATATTCATGATAGCACAACCTCTATTTAGTTGACCAAAAAGACAGCTTATTTAAAGGTTATTGGAACGATTATTGCAGTATGTATGTCCCGCCATATCCATTTAGGGAGTCTATAAGGTTCTCCGGGGATGTTATTAGGACCTTTTCTCCTCCGTTCTCCAGAAATCGCACGGCCGCTTTTATCTTGGGCCCCATGCTTCCTGCGGCAAAGTGCCCCTCTGCCTGATACTTTTTTATTTCTTCCAGAGTTACGGATTCAAGGGCCTTTTCCCCCTCCTTTCTGAAATTGATGTAGACACTTGGAACATCGGTGAGTATGATAAAGAACTTCTCATCTATGCTGCTGGCCAGAACACATCCCGCGAGGTCCTTGTCTATCACCGCATCGATGCCGAATAAACGCTCCCCCTGATTTACGACTGGAATTCCTCCGCCTCCGCTGGCCACTACAATGGTGCTCTGTTCGTCTCCTCCGAAAACCATCCTCTTTATGGATTTCTTTTCCACTATGTCAATAGGCTCAGGCGAAGGGACAACCCTTCTGTATCCTCCTCTGGCCTCATCGAACTTCATCTGCCAGCCGTTTTCTTCCATGAGTCTTTCTGCCTCGTCTTTCGAGTAGTATGGGCCAATCGGTTTCGTGGGATTTTTGAATGCAGGGTCGTCCTCACGAACGAGTACTCTGGTTATTATGGGGGCCACTTCCCTCTCGATACCGATGAACCGCAGTTGATTGGTGAGCATCTGCTGTAGGAGGTAACCGATCTGGCCCTGCGACTCCGCAACGCATACATCCATGGGCATGGGAGGGACTGTCTCCTTTGATATCTCGTTCTGGAGCAGAAGATTCCCCACCTGAGGGCCGTTCCCGTGGGTTATTACAATATCATACCCCATTTTCACCATCTGTGCAAGATATTTTGCTGTCTCCCTCACATTCTTTATCTGGTTCTCTATGGTGGGCTCCTCGCCTGCGCGTAGGAGGGCATTGCCGCCAATGGCAACCACTGCTGTTTTAAGGTCAGACATCATAACACCATCCTGATGGAGAAGAGGGAATGAGCATGGGCTATTTAAAGAGTTTGGAGGGGCCATTACCCGGAAATGACCGGAAAGTATATATAGTACATCGACACAAATATATAAGGTAGGAGCGAAATGATGATAACAGTGGATATGCTAGTCCGGGCTGTGGAGAGCAGGCTCGGCATGGAAAAAGAGGAGGCAGAGTCCGTTGTCGAACGGGTAATGGCCTACTTTGGCTTTAATAATCGTATAGTGGACAATATCATAGAGCGGAGCGACAGAAAACTCTTCTACATGCTGCAGGAGGCGGGACTCCTTAATTCCTCATGGGAGACTCTTACACTGCACAACGGGAAGAACTGGAGAATATACTACTGGTACTTTTCGGAGCAGAAAATAACGGAATGTCTTGCGGAGCAGCAGGAAGAAGATGAGGACATATACGAGACCGTACCTGACGATGTATGGGGCCGACATAACGCCATTCTTGCCCATTAGGCAGGTAAACAGAAATATTCTGCAACAGATCCCTATTCAGCTTTGGCTTTCTTCAGTTTTTCCAGCATGGCATCCCGTCCTTTCCAGTCGCGCCCTTTCAGCATCTTTCTCAGTTCTTCGGGACTTCTGGCCCCGCACTCCATTATGAACTCCAGCTCCTCGTAGGTGAAGGAATAACCGAGACGCTTCCATAATGAGGCTGTCTTTCTTATATCCTCGCTGTTCTCCACCTTTACCCTCTCGAAACTCTCCGGCCGAATCGTAACCCTCAGGAACTCGCCATCCTGCCTCTTCAGCACGAACATATCGTAGAGTCTTCCGTCTTTGAGCACTCTTTCCCCCTCTATCCATGTATTGGAAGCGTAGTCGTGGGCCTTTATGGAGTCGTAGAAGCGGCCGTATTTCGCCCATAACTCCCGTATTTCTGGAATGCTCATCTCTCTTTCCATGTGTGCGGGAAACGAAAGAGATATAAGAGTTATCCGGTTACACCGACACGATATAATGTCACGAAACTTCTTCACTATGGACGACTTTGACTTCGCCGGAAAGACAGTAATCGTGAGGGTGGACATCAATTCCCCTATTGAACCATCCACCGGGAAGATTCTGGACTACACCCGTATCAAGCAGAGCGCCCCCACCGTTAACGAGCTGAGAAAAGGCAGGGTGGTCATTCTGGCCCACCAGAGCCGGCCCGGAAAGAAGGATTTTACCACTCTCGAACGGCACGCTCTCGCATTTTCCAGAGTTCTGGGCAGAAAAGTGAAGTATATAGACTGCCTGTACGGAAGCGCTTCACGGAAGGCTATCAAGGACATGAAGGACGGGGACATTGTGCTTCTGGAAAACACGAGGATGTACTCGGAGGAGGTCTCGCTGAAGGACAAAGATATGGAAACGCAGGCCAACACCCATATCGTTAAGAGGCTGGCACCGCTTGCAGATTTTTACATAAACGATGCATTCGCAGCGGCCCACCGCTCTCAGCCCAGTCTTGTGGGCTTCTCGGACAAACTCCCCTCTATTGCCGGCCGGCTCATGGAGACGGAACTGAATATGCTGGGAAAGGTCGTGCGGGGGACGGACAGGCCGAACTATCTCGTACTCGGCGGGGCAAAGGTGGACGACTCCATAGGTGTTGCGGAGCACCTTCTAAATACCGGAAGTGTGGACAGGATTTATGTAACCGCTGTTGTGGCCAACATATTCCTCATGGCACAGGGCATAGACCTCGGAAAGGGCTCCACGGAATTTATTGAGAGGGAGGTCAGAAACTATCCCGAACTGGTAAAAACGGCGAAAAAACTCCTTGAAAACTATGGAGATAAGATAGTCGTCCCGCACGATGTGGCCCTGAATGCGGGTGGAAAGAGGGAGGATATACCGGTGAAGAAACTTCCGAGGGACGAGCCCATAATGGACATAGGTATAGAGAGCACGCTGAGTTTTGCATCGGACATGAACGAGGCGGGCTGCATAATGCTCAACGGCCCGTCCGGTGTATTTGAGGACGAAGAGTTCGCATTCGGAACCATGGAGCTGTTCAGTGCGGTTGCGAATTCCAGTGCATATTCGGTGTTAGGCGGGGGGCATACCGGCGCGGCCATAGAGATGATGGGACTCTCCAGAAAAATAGACCATGTGAGCACCGGCGGCGGCGCATTTATCAGTTTCCTCATGGGTAAGAAGATGCCGGTGGTGGAGGCCCTTGAAAAGTCGTATAAGCTGTTCAACAGAGGGCCGTTTTGGAAGGGGAACGGGAAGAAATAGGCATCTCTTGCACTAGTGGGGCTTCGAGGTATTTGGTGCTCCAAACTAAGATGGAAGTCTCATTGGAAGAGAGATTGATTTCTTAATGGAGCTGTGGAACTCAAAGATGGAATATGTACCAGGGGAGCTCTTTTATTGACCAAGGGAAAACGGCCTCTTTGTATGGGGAGAGGGAGACATCGTACCTATACTTGAGATGTTCGCATCTGGATGTTGATACCTTGTCTAGCCCCTGAAAGTCTTCGAGTGTGTCCTTTGCTGTTATAGACTTTTTTCTCGGATTTCGAGGTTGAATAAAAGAAGAAGGAAAAAGGTTTGGAGGTTTCTGTTTTCATTTTCTAATTTCAATTCCTCATCTCTATGGCCTACCTGGGCCGCCGGGGCCGTTACCTGGACCGCCGCTGCCGCCTATTGTGAAATTATCCAAATACGGATAAGTACTGGGGAAAAGCCACATTACAGTGCCATTAGTATAGAAGTAACCCAAAGTAATGTAGTAGGTTCCCGGAATTGCTCTTTGTCCAGCATATTCACCGTAATTGCCTATTTGATTCCACTCCCATGTATAGTTGATATTGCCAGAGACTTCGGGTAAGGGCTCAGAGGTCGCAAAGATGTTTTGCTCCTCATTTAAGACGGCAATTCTTACATTATATTGGTAGTTGCTCCCCCCTAATCCCTCATAAGTTATCACCACAGTTTCGTTCCTTCTGTAGATGTCTTTGTCAGCGGTGACCGAAGTATATGATGTGGCAATAGCTGGCCCAACTAACAATATGCACACTGCTAATACGGACAGTAAGCCAAACAGCGTTTTTGTTTTCATACATTTTACCTCCTTTCAGCATTGGTATTTTTTATGCGCCCCACCTCGGCGCCTTTCCTCAACTCTCTTATTCTGTGTTAAGGATCAGAGATGAGATATGGGGCAGACATATAAATAATTAACGGAGACTATGGGACATTTGTACTATACAGATGCATTCAATAACTATATTCATACATATGGGTGATAGATATGGATGATAGCCAGACTCATTTTTGAATTAAGCTTTAGGTACAATGAATCATAAAAAAGATCATCGAAATGTTTTTCTAAAACTCTGAAGATGTATGGAAAAGACGGAAACAGTTTATATCATACTTTGACAGAAACAAAACCAGAATGTCACAGAGATAGATCAGAACCCAGAATGGCGGTGGGGAAGGACAAAATAGATTAACTGTTGTGGAGTATTAGCTATATTCTTCTGGATAAAGGACAAAAGCCTTGCGGACCTTGAGAACCTGCCTGACCCCGATATCCTTGCCCTCGAGATAATCGAAAATGTGGAAAACGCACTTGAAAGTTTTAAAGAAATGCAGGCGGAGAACGGGGAATAACTAATAATCCATTATATCTCCCGACTTCATGTACTCCCTCAGCAGCACCGTCGCATAATTCCCCTTTGTCAGTTCGAACTCGAACCAAACCCCACCCCCTTCAACACTCCATTTCAGGCCCTTCACCGGAGCAAGTATCTCCCTCCTGTGGCCTTTCGATGAGATCTCCCTAATCTGCGGAATGATGAAATCCTCTCTTTTCAGCCCCTCTCTTTCGACAATCTCTCGCTCAATCTCCCCCATTACTCCGCCGGAAAACTCTGACTCGCAACCGAAGAGCACCGAGGAGATGAAGGCCCGCCCCTCTTTGATGCGCCTGCTCATCAGCTCCCTGTTTCCTTCGGTAACTCTCATGGGCCGCTCGTGATACGGAAGGCCGTTCCTGTCTATCGGTATGACAATCTCCCCGACATTCGGTTCCGTAAGACTTATTCCTCTCTCTATCCTCTCGCTCACCGCAAGGTTGAACATGTAGGCCTGATATGCGTGCACGAACATCATCAGAAGGTTTTTCGGAAGCCGCTTCAGGGCTCCGGAATAATCGCCGGGCATGGTTGCAAGGTGTTCCAGCATCTCCCTCTCGAATGTCAGGTGGTGCGGATATATTTTCAGGGCTCCGGTATAGTCTTCCGTCTCGTCCACGAAGACCCTCGCCTCTCTTACCTCCTTATCCTCTCTGTCCGAAGGGTTGCCGGCGTAGGCATGGACTGCTCCTCTGAAATCCCCTTTCACGATGTATTTGCCGACTATGTGCGTTACCGGCCGCTGTGCGCCGAATCTCTGAACGCCGAAGAAGGCGGGAAAACCACCGATTTCCTCTATTTTCTCGGTTACTGAATCGAGCCTTTTCTTGAGTTCTCCTTCCCCAACCTCAACACCACCTAAAAATATGCGGAACCTGTTTCCAATGAGGTCTCCTATCTCTATCTTCCTGCGTGAACGGTATGCAGAGAGGACCTCAACATCGGGAATGCTCAGAGACAGGACCGCTTCCGGCGGCGCATTTATGCAGAACAATTGAGTGGTCACCGCTCTCTTGTCCTTGGTCCCTGCGAACATCACGGCCCGTCTGGATATGTGCAGGTTGCTGGCTATGAACCTTACCAGCCTGTTCGTCTCCCAGTTTCTAACCCGTATTCTTGCAATGGTGTACTGGCCGTCATCGTGTTCCGGCGGCACTATGGAATTCTCCTCCACATGAAAATGCTCAACCTCCCCCTTTAATTTTCCCCCTATGCCGTGAACATCCGGGGTGAGATATGAATAAATGCCGATGGCGCGCTCCGAGTAATCAGAGACTGACATCCCGATGGATCTCCCTTATTCTCCAACCTGCATGACAATCTCGTCATAGGCGTTCAGATAGACGGATGCAAGCTTCTCGGCCGTTTCCTTGATGACCTTCTGCGGGCTTCCCGATTTGACGGTTACCTTGAGAACGGGATTGTCGAGCTGAGGGTGGCCGGTGTAGTAGCTGGCCTTGGTCACTTTATCGTTGTTCAGAAGGGCTTCTACGAGGGGGGTAATGATGGTGTCGTCCATATTGATTATCTCAAGCACAATGCTCTTCTTGTCTTTTTCCACCAGTTTGAGTTCCATAGTTATCACCGAGAGATATGCATCTCTTTTTTAAAGGTTTCCCGTATGTTCGAACGATGAGGCCAATAAATCAAAATGCGCCATATTTTTTCCACTGCTTTACAATATCTGCATTAGAAGAAGATTTGTCTTTGCAAAGGTATATATAGAACATATGTCTATTTGATAATGGCGAATCCTATGAACAGTGTACAGAAGAAGGGGGACACTAACATTGTTGGTGTTATCTACACGGCAGTCTGGCGCTCAGTGAGAACAAATAATTGTGTGAAAAATGCTAATAGGGGGCAATGAGATGAAAAATATGAATACTGGCAGTGTCATTGTGGCACTGGTGTTAGTAGTGATGATGTTAATACCTGTGGGTGCAATCGGAGCGTTCCAAACAAACATGACCGGCGCTCCGGGTGTTGTAGATGTGAGGAGCACATCTTCTCCGCAGTCTTATGATTACATCCAGGTGCCAATTGTCGGTCCTGACACGACATCTCAGTTGAAAGCGCAGGGATATGATGTGATTGATGATAGCGGCTGGGCAGCTATAGTGAAGGTCCCCGGAAACAGAATGGAGAATCTAAAAAGTAGGATGAGCACTCTCGGACTTCCCGAACTAAACAAAGTGAACTTTATGGAATCCGGTTATTCCATAGACATAAGCAAAGAAGTTGAACTCTCTTCGGAGTGGAAAGCAGAGAGTACAGATGAGTGTATAGTTCAATTTATAGCTCCGATGAGGGAATCATGGGTTTCTTCAGTACAATCAATAGCACCGATTCAGAGATATGTCGGGGATAATGCAGTGGTCATGAAACTCAATGATGCGCAGAAGGCCGCTCTCGGCGAACTTCCATATGTCCATTGGTTCGGCACATACGAACCCGCTTTCAAGGTTGCTAAAGAGCTGCGTGAGTCTCACGGTCTGGTGTATGTCAAAGCCTTTGCGTACACGGGTGCGGATTTGAGCCGGCTCGCCACAAACCTTGCGGCTCTCGGCGCTACGAACATCGAAATAAGAAACGACTGGGAGAACAGTATTTCATTTGTGATTGATGCATCCAAATTACCCACCGTTGCCGGTTATGATTCCGTGAAACTGGTATCCGAGAACCTGAAAATGGTCCCATATGGGGAAGTTTCAGGAGAAATCGTAAGAGCACATAATGTATGGAGTCAGAGCAAAAGCAATCTACCGATGCAGATTACTGGCAGGGGGCAGGTTATACATATTCAGGACGACAGATTGGATACGACTCACTGGGACTTCACCAAAGGAGCCTTGGGGAACAGGATAGTTTATGCCGAATCCTCTACAGTTACATCGGACCACGGAACTGCAGTTACGGGAATTGCCGCCGGTAACGGTTATGATATGGAAGGCTGGTTAGGGCTAAACAATACGAACAGAGATTACTATGAACTTGCATCGTCCAATCCGCTTGGCCAGCCTGACCTTGCCGGCTTTGCAGGGAGGGCCCCTGAGGTCAACATAAGCTTCGGAGCCGGTCTCTCATCTACAGGCTGGAGCACAGGCTACACCAATGGTGCCAGAATTTTCTCCAACAGTTGGGGCCCTGCAACGGTTACCCCGGGTTATGACGGTACCGCTGACAGTTTTATGGTGAGTAATCCGGATGCGCTTGTCTTCTTCGGGGTCGGCCAGGACGGCCCTAACCAAATCACGGCGGGCGGCATTGGAAATGATAAGATGGTCATTAGTATAGGTGCCTCCGAAAATCACAGGCCGAACCTGTTCGACACCGAAGACGATCCGAATCAGATTGCGGATTTTAGTTCCAGAGGTCCGGTAAGTTCTACGGACCTGAGAATCAAACCGGACCTTATGGAGGTCGGAACAGCCATTTACTGCACCAAAGGGGATTGGACATCAAATGACGCATCTACAATATACAAAGGGAGTAATGTTGATTCCACACTTCTCGTGGATTATGATGGTGATGGTGTCGGAGATTATGAGAATTATCAGGGAACTTCAATGGCCTGCCCTGCGGCAGCTGGTGATGCAATTCTGGTTCGGCAGTGGCTGGCGGATGTGGAAGGTAATACTGACCCGGAGCCAATGCTCATAAAAGCGCTGATGATAAACGGCGCAACAGACATGGGATACGGCTTCCCGAGTTACGACCAGGGTTGGGGGCGCGTGAATGTTGAAAATACAATTGCTCCCCCCTCACCGAGGACGAATAAGTACTGGACGCTTGCCGATACCCAGTCCCGGATAGTCAATGTTGTAGATGGCAATGTTCCTTTAAAAATAACAATGGCACAGAGGGATACCGACACAACTTCCGGGACTTTGACGGTTGATTACGACCTGACAGTGACTGCTCCTGATGGAAGAGTATATCAGGGTAATCTGTTTAACAACTCTGTGAGCGTTCCGGGAAGCGGAGTCGCAGCGGACTGGGCGAATGCGCACTTCCCGCCGCAGACGCGGGCCGGTGCGGTTGCCTATGATTGGGATACTGCTAATGACGGTGGAGACGACATCAATACCGTTGAAGAAATAATCGTACCGGACCCGACACCCGGCAGTTGGACAATAACCGTAACACTGAAGTCGGGAACAGCCGAGAATTACGGCCTTGTTGCGGCAGGTAACTTTGGTGTTAACACGGCTGTTGATTACGATGTTGAACTCACCTCTGACTACAACAGAACCTATCCGCTTGTTGACGGCGGCGGTGAATCCACCTTCAAATCCGGTCCCGGCGGTTCCATTGTTTACGGCTTCTGGC
>JAJSAE010000079.1 GCA_024281315.1 archaeon
ACCTGTGACCGTAGGTGAAGGATATGTCTACAACTATTCTGACATGTGGCATATCTGGAGCAATAGTTACAGTCTTAACAACTCCGCAGTGACAGGTGGGGGTGCTGTAGTTCTTCCCGGAAGCGCTTACTTTACCTTTATCCCCTACCACGAGGTGTTTGATGCCCCTGTGGCGGGCACATCTAATATCCCCTTAATTAATACCAGCAAAAGTTCCTATGTGTTGTGGCATACAGTAAATTCTACCGTTTCTGGGGTATCCAATAACGAGAATCCGGGTGGTTATGCCAACACGATAAGAGACTGGCACATCATGAATGAATCTACTGTTGCGGGAAAATACAATTACACTATTGATACCACGACCCATACAATTAACCTAAACGGATGGAGTCTCAATGCCGGAGAGAGAGTAACAATATACTTCCTTAACGGCTCTTATAATCTTACAGAAGGCACGGATTTCACTCCTTTAGACTCCAAATCCATAACGCTGTCAACCGAGATACAGAATTTACTGGATACCAACCCTAACTCAACGGTGACCGCCTCTTATATCTGGAGCTACAGCGGAGGAACATGGAATGCCCAGATGGACAGAAACCTTGTGCACCAAAGGACAACGCTTTATAACAACGGAAACACATGGAATCAATATGTCGCCGTTAATAATGAAGAGGTTCTCACAGCACTCGGAGGAGAAACTAATGTTCAACTTGGAAATACCAGCGTTCTTCTGGGCTCTGCAGAAATTTTCGTCAACGGAAGCAGAATAGATTCCACCCCACTACCAATAGAAGGAGAAGTACTTACTTCCAATGCTGCAGGAGGAGAAGACAACTTCACACTATCTCGCAGCAATGTGATTTCATCGGCTGCCACGCTATATATTAACTCAAAAATCGTAGATCCAGTAGGGGAGGTCACGCTTCTACACCCAGAATGGTGCTTTGATGCTAACAGCACGGCTGTTTCACAGGAAGATCTTACAACAAGCGCTGTCAACAATTCGGGACACTGGCTATTGACCACGACCCATAACCTTGCCGCAGACCATGTCGGCATCACACCAGGTTCTTTCGTGATATATACGAACCCAACGGATATTGCAGGCAGTACACTGATATCTAGCATAGACTACCTTGTGGGTGAGACTAACGGAATTCTGAACGGCACATTCGAAATAATGAATTATAACCCATCTGTTAATTATTATATTGATTACAGTTACTACGATCCGTTCATATCTAGCGGTTATCTTGCCCATAGCAATATTGTTGAAGAGTCATACAAAATATACCGCGACGGAACAAAAATGGTCGAAGGACTGGAATACACCCTGGATGTGGCCACTGGTAAAATAGACTTAACCAACCCGCTGAAAGCGGACGAATTCATCACAGCAGCATATCTGTACAATCAATACAAATTACTTTCGAATGGAAATCTGACACTGACGATTCCCCTTAACAGCGGCGATTCGGCCACCATTGATTACAATTATTACCCGTTTGTCATTGACCTTCCAAGCGGAGAGGTAACATTTGCTGAGGCCTTGAACACGGGAGCAATAATTACAGCCAACTACACCTATGCAGAATACCATATTGACCTTATAAACGGCATCGTGAAATTTAACAATTGGATATATCCCGGCGATGTGATAAGCGGCGACTATACAACATATGAGTCTGTAATACCTGTGGCTATAAACATACCGGTTGACTTCCCAAATGTAACCTTCGGAACAGATATCGGCATTATTCAGGACATGTACAACAATACGGCCCTTTATGGAGGAAATGATTTGAGACAATATTATATGGATATTCCTCCAACCGGTGTTTATTCCGATCCGGGTAATCGACAGTTTATAACAGATAGTAAGTGGTCTGACAGCTCAACCGATATTGATACTGTCATATACAGCCCTGCCTCACAGACCAGCTATTCGGGTGTGGAGTTCAGCAGAGAAAGCATAGGGCCTTATTCAATTAAAGAAAGTGGTGCAAGCACATCTACCTCCGGCGTCTTTACAACAACCGGAGGGCCAGAAGAGGTTCTTTTCAGCCCCATGAACAACGGACTGAATGTTCTTACCTTCAAGAGTACCATTATGGGCGGAAGTAGCAGCTCCGAATCGTTTTCCGGAAATCTCGGGCTTTTGGACATAAGTAGTCTTGAAATGGATATAACGACCGGCTCCGTAAGCGGCCATTCTTCTCTTTCCACTATAGCCAGTGTTGATAGAATCGGCATATCCGGTGCAGCAGCCGGACCGTCTTCTCCAGAATCATACCCAAACGAAATAATATATCAGGATGATGCGGATTGGAGTCATTATGCCACCTTTATTGATCAGCTTCTAAGCGGAAAGTATACCCGTGCGGTGAAGGTTTCCGACAGCGCCCTTATATTTGACGTGCACATTACAAGTAAGGAGTGCCCCGACCTTGATCTAGCAGTCTTTTTGGATGGTGACAGCAATGGAGACCATGTTGTGGACAGCAACGATAACCCAGGATATCTGGATGGCAAGCCAGAAGCCAGTGAATTTGTTGCAATGTGTGCCGATGCAGATGCGGACGAAGAGGTAACCCTCGTAAAACCTGCTGCGGGAACGTATCTCGTCCGCGTATTCGGATTCGATGTTCCCGGCGGAAAGAACACATTCAGTATGGATATTACACTGGTGCAGGGTACTGGCTTTAAGGTGGCAGGAGAAGATAGCAATATTATTCCGGCATACCAGCCAAAGAATTTGAACATTACATGGAACTTTGATTCGAGTTCACCTGACGGAACATTCATGGGTGCCTTCTACATCGGAACCTATAACGCTCCAATGTCAATGCTTTTGCCAGTATCGCTCACTTTAGAAAGAACACCGCCTGAAATAACAAAGGCAAGCCCTCCGCCCTCTTCGAATACCACAACAGCAACCCCCACCATCAGCGTTTCATATGAGGATCCCTCGGCAAACACCGGACAGGACATCGTAGTCAGAACCCATATCGGCCCGGCACATCTGTGGGGGGCATCCGCCGACGAATGGGAAACCACAACCAGCAAAACCGAGGTCCCGGGCAGCGGAATAGATGTAGCGGGTACGAAAATATATCTCGACAGCGTGGATATCACCGATGATATCACATCCACTGCTACTGTGGCGACATATACTCCTTCTGTTCCCCTTATGGAAGGTACTCATACTGTCATGGTAGTGGTAAAGGATGTTGCAGGGAACGAGATACAAAAATCCTGGTCATTTGTAGTAGATACTGTTGCTCCAAGCCTTTCCGTGGACGGCCTGTCTTCCGATGGAATCATAGATACTCAAAAAGAAACATATGCCATTACGGGCCATGTAGAGGCTGGCTCCAGCGTTATGATAAACGGCCAGTCTCTAAATGTGAGTTCCGACGGTTCTTTCGCCCTTGATGTATCTCTTTCCGAAGGATTAAATCTAATCACCATTGTCGTTACGGATGCGGCGGGCAATAAAAATGTGCAGGAAATTTCGGTTATAAGGGATACATCCGCTCCGATTCTCAGTGCTTCCATTAGCGGGGCCAGAATAAGAAACATGCCAGTGGTCAGCATTGCGGGGAGCGTTGACCTCATAGGTGAACTAGGAGATGTATCCGTGACAGTAAACGGCCTGCCTGTCGTTCTTTACACGGATGGAACCTTCTCTACAGATGTAACACTTGCCGAGGGACAGAATAATATTACGATAGTTGCTACGGATGCCGCTGGCAACACTGCGACTAAGGAAATCTCTGTTACCGTTGACACCGCCGCACCGTCTCTGAGCCTTGACAGCATTCCGGATACGGTTTCTACCAAACAGATAACGGTTAGCGGTACGGCCGAGCCGGGTTCCAGAGTATATGTCAACGGAAAACAGGTGCTGACCAGCAACGGCACCTTCAGTACCCAGGTATCTCTCTCTTCTGGAAGCAATCTTATAACTGTTTCCGCAGAGGATGCAGCAGGTAATTCCGTTGAGTATTCCTTTGTCGTTGACTACCAGCCAATGGACGAACTCTCCGCACTTACTACAACCACTGCTAGCCAATCCGCACCCGCACTCACCACCACCGGAGCCATGCTTCTAGTCCTAGTTGCAATAATATTCCTTATCATCGGATTCCTCGCCAGCCGGTTTATGAAAGGCGGTGAGGAAGGAGGGGCTATCGCAATGGAACCAGTTCAGGAAATTCCTGTGGAAGAGGAGACCGGACCGGAGACAGAAATGGAAGCGGAGAAGCCAATTCAGGAAGAATATGAAGAGGTCGAGGAGCCCGCAGACATATCGGATGATATCCTAGAGGAAGCCGGACCAGGAGAAGAAGCGGTAGAAGAGGTCGAAACACTGGAAGAATCCCTTGAAGAGGAGGCTGAGCCAAAGGAAGAGCTGGAAGAAAATGTAGACTTCGAACCTGCCAAACCGGAGATTTCCCTTGAGGAAGCCCAGTCTCTCCGCTCCACCGGAGATATGGTGGCCGCCATGGAAATCTACGACAACCTTCTGGAGCGGGACCCCGGTAATGTAAAGGCCCTAATCGGAAAGGCGAAGACACTCAATGCAACCGGAAAGTGGGGCAAAGCCCTCCAATCCATATCGGAGACCCTGAAACTGGACCCAAACAACTCGGAAGCACTGGTCCTAAAGGGCGACATATTCGCAGAGCAGGGTAAGACGGAGATGGCCAGACAGGCCTACGAGCAGGCCCTTCATATAGACCCCAGCAACTCCGAGATTGCCTCGAAGATACAGAAACTATGAACCAAAACCATTCCCTTCTCTCCTTTTAATTTCCTCCCGGCGTAGAAAGGATTAAATCCTATAATACTAATGCCATTCCGGTGAGCATATGGAAGAGAACCTTCTGGAGAGAGAGATACTGAAAATAAGCAAGATGAGAAACATTGGCGTATCCAGAGACGATTTTCTGAGGGAGCTCGGCCAGAGATTTCGGGGCCTCCCTTTCAATACCATTGTTAAGAAGATAGAAGGCCTTGCCAGCAAGGGATACCTGTACATGGAGTACACGGGGCCGGCCGATTTTTTCGTGAAAATAACCGAGAAAGGGAAGCAGAGGCTCGAAGAGATAATGGTGGAAGAGGCTCTGGTCTTTGATTTTTAGGCAGGTAGGAAAGTCTTAATTACAGGAACCCTTCTAACCCTCCGGAGCGTGAAATGAATGCGCAGAGAACTCAACCTTGAAGATATGAAACACGGAACGGAACTCGTCAAAAGAGGCTTCGCCAGCATGCAGAAGGGCGGCGTGATTATGGATGTCACCAATGCCGAACAGGCCGCAATTGCCGAGGAGGCCGGAGCGGTGGCTGTCATGGCACTGGAGCGCGTCCCCGCAGACATAAGAGCGCAGGGCGGTGTTGCAAGAATGTCCGATCCTCAGATGATAACAAAGATAATAGAAACCGTAACCATACCGGTCATGGCCAAGGTAAGGATAGGGCATTTTGTGGAAGCACAGGTTCTGGAGAGCCTTGGAGTAGATATGATTGACGAATCCGAGGTGCTTACGCCGGCTGACCCCTTCTATCATATCAATAAGCGTGAGTTCACCATTCCTTTCGTATGCGGTGCGACAAATCTGGGCGAGGCCGTTAGGAGGATAGCCGAAGGCTCCGCAATGATAAGAACCAAAGGGGAGGCAGGCACAGGCAATGTAATAGAGGCTGTGCGTCATCATCACCTGATAAGCCAGATGACAGGGAAACTGGAGATGCTTGATGAGGAGGAGTTCGAGACAGTGATAAAAACATATGCGGCCCCCTTCGGAAGGCTTGAAAAAACTGCCAGAGAGCCACTATGGAACGCACCGACTGCACAAACGGAGGTCGTTTTTAACGGAATGACTCTAGGGGAGTGGGAGGATGAGATACGGGATGTCCTTCTGGATATTAAGAAGAGAGGACGGCTTCCGGTCGTTAATTTTGCAGCAGGAGGAATAGCCACACCTGCGGATGCTGCCATGATGATGCAGATGGGGAGCGACGGCGTATTTGTGGGCTCTGGAATATTTAAATCCGATGACCCGGAACCGCGGGCAAAGGCCATTGTGGAAGCAGTAATGCATTACGACGAGCCTGAAGTTATTGCAGAAGTTTCAAAGGGCCTTGGGGATGCGATGCCGGGCATTGAAATCGGAGACATCCCGGAGGGGCAACGGCTGCAAAAGAGAGGATGGTAGGAGAGTAG
This sequence comes from archaeon, assembly GCA_024281315.1. Lineage (GTDB taxonomy): Archaea > Thermoplasmatota > Thermoplasmata > JAJSAE01 > JAJSAE01 > JAJSAE01. The sequence continues at coordinate 6,236 of JAJSAE010000079.1, forward strand.
AAATGAGACTGGTCTTTCTGGGAACAGGTTCCGGCTGGCCTACGAAGAGGCGTAATGTTTCCTCCATCGCTCTCGAAAACAGAGGAGATGTAATACTTCTGGACTGTGGAGAAGGAACACAGAGAGAGATGCTTTACACCCCGATTTCCTTCATGAAGATAAGCAGAATACTTATAAGCCACTTCCACGGAGACCACATCCTTGGAATTCCCGGCCTCATTCAGAGCATGGCCCTTGCAGGACGGGAAAAGCCGCTATTTGTTGCGGGTCCGGACGGAACGGAAGATATGGTTGAAAAGCTAATTTCCATCGGGGATTTCAAAAAAACCTTCGAGGTACAATCTCTCTCCATGAATGACGGCGATACAATAGATGCAGGAAACCTTATAATTCGGGCGGCAGCGGTAAAGCACACAACCACCAGCCTCGCATATTCGGTGGAAGAAAAGAAGAGACCAGGGCGTTTTTACAGAGAAAAAGCAATATCTCTGGGAGTACCGGAAGGCCCGGCGTTCGGGAGATTGCAGAATGGCGAGATTGTTGTTGTGAACGGGAGAAAGATAAGGCAGGATGAGGTTACAGGCCCTCCGAGGGCAGGAATAAAGATTGTTTACAGCGGCGATACGGCTCCGTGCGATTCGGTTATAAAGCTTGCAAAGGGAGCGGATGTCCTGATACACGAGGCCACATTTTCCGGAGATATGGAGGAGAAAGCAAGAGAGTTCGGACATTCCACTTCGATTCAGGCGGCAAAAATCGCAAAAAATGCGGGGGTTAAAAGACTGATCCTCACGCACATCAGTCCCAGATACGAGGATACTGACACCCTCCTGAGCGAGGCAAAAGCTGTTTTTGAAGAGACATGTCTGGCAGAAGACCTCATGGAATTCCCGGTCCCTTATGATAATTAATCCCGGTTATAGTCTCCATAGGCCGCAATGGCGGAATAACCGACGACTTCATCCATTGGCTGAATATCCCCCGAAGTTGCGTATTTGAGAAGTTTTGCAGATGTGCCCCCCTTCTTTTTCGCAGTTTCGAGCAGTGTCATTACCGGCCCATACCCGCACATGCCTATACCGTATCTCTTGACGGTGGAATAGAGTCCTCTTGCATCCAGCTGTTCTATTTTTTCTATGGCCAGTGTGTCCTTTTCCTTCGCCACATGCGGTGGAACATAGTGGGAAAAATCGGTGGAAGCCACCACCATAATATGCCTGTCCAACTCCTTTACTGCCGAGTCAATGGCATCCGCAAGTGCTACGGCGGATTCGAATCTCTGGTCCATCATCACCACGGGGACGATATTTACTTCCAAATCAATATCCTGAATGAAAGGGACCTGAACCTCCACGGAGTGCTCGTATCTATGGGCGGAGACATCATCGCTTATCGCTCCCTTTCCATGTTTTAAAACACTCCGCACCATCTCTTTATCAGTAGGGGCAACACCAAGAGGTGTAAGGTAATCGTGCTGGGTAACAGATACAGGAGAGCCCATTCCGCTATGATTGGGGCCGATAATCACGATGGTATCCGGACGCGTTCCTCTGCTTAATTCAAGATATGAATGGGCCGCAACCTGCCCTGAGAAGATGTACCCCGCATGGGGAGAGACTGCACCGAAAATATCCTTTTCTCCGGAAAAATTAAAGGGTAAAAGCCCGGGACCCAGGGGGCCCAGATAGAGTTTTTTAATGGTTTTTTTCAGTTCTTCGGCGTCAGACGGATAGAATTGTCCTGCTACTGCCGGGTATCTCATAGGACAGCCTCAAACTCGTCCACTTCGTGCTGGAATTCGTCATCGCTCTTTATTTCACCCCTGTTCTTGAGAATCTCACGGGTGAGCAGCCAGTACACCAGAGCAAGCGAGCGTCTTCCTTTGTTGTTAACCGGAACCACAAGATCGACATACCGTGTTTCGTTGTTAGCATCGCAGAGACCGACAATGGGGATGCCGACATCCACTGCCTCCTTCAACGCCTGTTTATCGGCCGCCGGGTCGGTAACCAGCAGAACCTTCGGCTCCGTGTATTTTGGAAGCTGGGGGTTTGTCATTGTTCCGGGGATAAAACGGCCGGGGAACGACCTGAAGCCAAGCAGTTTCGACATAACCCTTACTGGTTTCTCTCCATACTGCCTCACGGCCACCACCAGAACATCTTTCGGCTCGTATTTCGATAGGAATGCTGCGGCCATTTTTACCCTCTCGTCCGTCTTCTTCACATCAAGAACATACAACCCGTCGTTTCTGACCCTGAATATGAATCTCTGCATGTCCTTGCTCTTCTGCTGTGTCCCGATATGGACCCCCGAAGTAAGGTATGTGTCTTCAGGTACCAGCATGTTTATGTTCTCTGTGTTCTGCGTGTTTTCTTCGGTCATGGCAAACCCTCTGAATCTTAATCTCTTCTGACGGTGATGGGAATAACTCCCTTCTGGAATTCTCTCATGGCAATATCTATGGGGTACATTATATCCTCTATGGTGGTGTCTATGAGGGCCGGGGCACCCATGGATATTTGAAGTGCTCTGGCGCCGATTATCCTTGCTTTTTCAAAGCGCGTGTATTTCACATTATTCACCTGTTATTGGCCTTAAATGGATGTTGCATATAAGGTTTTTCATGGAGATTGGGTTCGCATATAAAAGTTTTGCGTGTCGGCCACCGGCAACTTTGATATACAATACAGCCTATTCCCTCTCATGAAGATTCTGATAAAGGTGCCTGTTTACCCCACCGAATCGAAGGAAAAGGTCATAGAGGCCGTTGAAAACATCTTTCCCGGAACGGAACCGGAGGAATCCCGTACTGACGAGAATGTTATCTGGCTCGAAGGCCCTGCCCCTAACATTAACCGCTTTACGGAACTCCTTACAAGGCAGAAGATAAGAGATACGGCCAGGGCCTTTCTTATGCACAGGCTCAAAGGGAACAAAATATCATTCTCTCTCAACAAGCAGGCGGCCTTTGCAGGCAGGATAAATTTTATTGAAAGGGATTCGGCCGCACTCGGCAGCATAGATATTCTCGTGGAGCACGATGAACCGGAGCGACTGATAGAGATGATTACCCACATTCCCACAGACATAAGTGGAGGATTGAAATGATATTCATCGCACTGCCCTCACTGGCCCGCGTTCCGTTCGAAGAAGCGGTGTCCTTGGTGGCCGAACATTTCCGCAACTGGGAGATTCTCGGAGAGGGGACCCTTGCACTGAAATCGATAAAAGACACATTCGAGGATGTAATTTCCTCATACAGTCTGAAAAGAATCCAGCTCCACGCCCCTTTCAGCGATCTCAACATCGGTAGCTACCGCGAGGATGTCCGTAGATTCTCGGTTGAGGTTCTGAAGCGGAACATAGAGATTGCCGCCGACCTCGGAATGGAGCATGTAACCATTCATCCCGGCGTTTTCTCACCCCATACATTCGGCATGCGGGACTCTGTTATTCGGCAGAGCAACAGGTCCCTCAGAGAACTGAGTCCGGTTGTACTGGATAGGGGAATTGGGGTCTCGCTGGAGAATATGCCGCTTCTTAATGTAACCGTCGGCCATACGCCGAAAGAGCTGCTGAGGATGACAGAAGGGACAGAAATCGGAATCTGCCTGGACATCGGGCATGCAAACACAACCGGCAACATGGCAGAGTTTCTTGATATGCTTCCGAATGTACGGAACATACACATACACGACAATATGGGAGAGAAGGATGAGCATCTTCCTCTGGGCGAAGGAAATGTAGAATTCGGAACCGTCCTGAAACGCATATCGTCTTCCGGCTACTCTTGCGGGCTTGTAATAGAGGCCGAAGAATCCATTGACAGCGGTGTTAAGAGTCTGGGATTTCTCAAAAAACACGGTTTTTCTCCCTGATTCAAGGTTCACAGCTTCGTCCGGGTTCCGCACTTCAGGCAGGTCAATGTGCCGTCCTCGTATCTGGCCTGAGTATATCCACATGTTGGACATACAAAGCCTTTGCTCGTTCTCGTATTGACGGGTGAGGAAACAACCCGTTCCGCGGGAGGAATCCAGGGGTGCGCACTCTTCTCTTTTTCCGCAGATATTCTACCCGGTGCTTGAGATTGCCCGGGAGCATTCGGATTTTGTAGCTGTTGGGGCGGTATCTGCTGGTATTGTGGCGGAGGCCCCGGATAATATGTGCCGTACGGTGGATATTGCGGAGGTGCTTGCTGATACGGTGGAGAGTATGGTTGGGCCCCTGTATAAGGCGCATACCCGGGCGGGTACTGAGCATAGGACATAGGCTGTTGGAAGGTATTCTGCGGCGGTGGAACATAATAAAGGCCGCCGGAAGGTTGTGCCGCAACCGGCTTTGGGGCCACGCCGAAGCGCTTATCGATGAATTCAATCATGTTTTTAAGGTAATAAACAAAGAATATCGCACCCGCTACAAACCAGATAAGCATGAGGGGGACCCATAGACCGCCAAAGGTTCCCGAGACCATCCCGGGGATGCCTGTAAAATCGAAACTGAAATGAAGGATTATCGATGCCGCAAGCCCGTATTTCAGGAAGACATATGCGAAAGCAACACCCGCCACGGATGCCGGAAGGACCTTGTAAATGTCCCAGCTGAAGGAGTGGGCAATGCCGAACATGGAGGAAGAGAAGATTACAAGTACGATAGCGGCATTATCTATTTCTATTCCGCCTCCGAGAAAATATCTTCTTATGGGGTACTTTTTCTCCTTTTTTATCGTATGGTATACCATTAGAGGGAGACCAAGAAGCAGGACTCTGGTAATCACCTCCTCCCACACGGAAGCATTGGCCAGAGCGTACATGTTCCGCCATATCGGCGCTTCAGCGAAGTCTGGTGTTGTCGGAGAAATCTGAATCATACTGATAATGAGCATATATACAATATCAAAAAAGAGCACGGCGAAGAATATGCCCGCAACACTGAAAAATACGCTGTGCTCCCCCGACTTCCACTGCATGTTGAGCTCCTTCCCATATATCCTCCAGTCCTTGAATACCACATAAAAGAAAGATGCGGTAATGGACGCAACTATGACAAGATAATATACTGCGAAGGCCCAGCCGGTCAGGGTTGCTATTACAACAGGGAGCGGAGTGATGAGAAAGAGTTTCGCACCGGCGAACATACCGTTTGGGATCACAAGACTCGGGCTCCACAGAAGATAGGCCACAGAGATTATAAGGAAGATAAGGAGGCCGAATGCGGCAAAGGCTCCGAATGTCCCCGCGATTCTCCTGTTTCTCTCCTTTGTGCTTCTATAGTGTCTGGCAATATAGGGAAGAGGCATAGGGGGGATGCTGTTAGTATCGACAGGCTGCTGCATATAGGCAGGATTGTAAGGTCTCGGCTGCTGTACGCTTTGATAAAAACCTGTGTTTACCGCCTCCTCTTTACGGGTTATGAAATTCCCGCAGAAAGGACACCTGTTCGCTCCCTGTGGAATCTCACTCCCGCAGGCAGGGCATCTTTCGTTTTGCCGTCCGTTCATCGGCTCAAAAACCACGGGATGCTATATAATACTATCGCACAGGCCCAACTCAATGATAGAAATAAAATTAGAAATAAGGGTTTTATTGTTGGTTCAGTTCTTTCCCATCTTTTCCAGTTCTCTCTTCCTGAGTTCCTTCCTCTTTATCTTTCCGCTCTGGGTCTTGGGGAGGTCCTCGGGCTTCACGAACTCTATGATTCTCGGGTACTTGTACGGAGCGGTGAGGTCCTTGACATAGTTCTGCAGTCCCTTCACCAATTCGTCGCTGGGCTCGTAGCCGGGTGCAAGGACGACAAAAGCCTTGACCAGCTGCCCTCTCACATCGTCCGGAACGCCGATTACCGCACTTTCCATAACAGCCTCGTGCTCCTGAAGTGCGCTCTCAACCTCGAACGGCCCTATTCTGTATCCGGAGGACTTGATGACATCGTCCGCTCTTCCCACGAACCAGAAGTATCCGTCCTCGTCCATGAAGGCCTTATCTCCTGTGAAGTACCAGCCGTTGTGGAACGATTTCTCGTTGGCTTCGGGGTTCTGCCAGTACTCTTTCATCAGTCCGGGCGGCCTCACTGGCTCTATTTTCAGAGCTATGTGTCCTTCCTCTCCCGGCGGCAGTTCGTTTGCGTCGTCATCGACTATTTTTACATGATGGCCAAGTGTGGGCTTTCCCATGGAGCCGAGCCTTATGGGGAATGCGCGGCAGTTTCCGAGAAGGGAGACGGTTTCGGTCTGTCCGTAGTAGTCATAAACATCAAGACCGGTGGACTCCTTCCACACCCTTATTACCTCGGGGTTCAGTGCTTCCCCCGCGCTCAGCGAATGCCTGAGATTGTGCAGGTCGTACCCTTTCAGGTCTTCTTCCAGAATGAGCATCCTGTATGCGGTGGGGGGTGCGCAGAATATGGTAACTCCGTACTTCTCAAGTATCTTAAGCACCGTTTTCGGACTGAATCTTCCCTTTGCATACCACTGGAGTGCGGCCGCTCCGTACATCCACTGCGGGAAGAGTTTCCCCCATGCGGTCTTTGCCCAGCCGGTATCCGCAATGGTCCACTGCAGGTCGGTGGGTTTGACATCCTGAACCATGAATCCCGTTGCCCTGTGGCCAATGGCATATGACTGCTTGTGCAGCACCATCTTGGGGAGAGATTCCGTGCCGGAGGTGAAGTAGATGAGCATCGGGTCCTCGGACCTTGTCGGCTCCACATCGTCCTTTTCCAGAATTCTGGATGCGCTAGCCATCAGTTTATCGTACGACTCCCATCCCTCTTTCTCTCCTCCCACGAGGATGAAGTTTTTTACTGTCTTCAGCGTCTCCCTCGTCTCTTCAACCCTGTCCATGTACTCCTTGTCCACGATAGCCACAGTTGCTCCCGCACTGTTAACCCTGTAGTCTATGTCATGGGGTGTTGAGAGAGTGGGTGTCGGCATAAACACCGCTCCTATCCTGCTGGCCGCTAGCACGGCAATGTAGAACTCCGGTATCCTGGGCAGAAAGAGGAATATCTTGTCCCCCTTCTTCACTCCCTTCTCTCTCAGCACATTGGCCAGTTTCTTGGAGAGTATTTTCATATCCCAGAATGTGTGGTATTTCGGATTGTCCCCGTTCTCATCCACGGATATGAGTGCTAATTTCGTCCTGTCCTCGGCCCATGTGTCCACAGTGTCCCACGCAAAGTTGTAGAACTCCGGAACATCCCATTCAAACTCGGCATAGGCCTTGTTGTAGTCAGTTACATTCGGTATATCGTTCTTCATATAGAACCTCCTGTGAAGGGTGATGCGAGGGTGTGTTATAAAATTTACTGTAATCCGGTCACAGATCCCTGTTGTTAAATCTCCAGTGCGCAAGGAAGAGTGAAAAGGCCGCATACGCCGCCATAACCGCAAGAGAGACGGAAATCACGGGATAGTACTGCATTATCTGCATACCGCTATGGCCCATGGGGACCGTTATGCTGCTGTCAGTGGGATACGGATTCTGCATGATGTATGTTACGGTTTCCCCTGCGAAACTGAGGGAGAACCAGGGCTTCACCCCTGCAAATGTCAGAATGCCCTCCGTAAAGGGAAGTATGAGGAAGAACAGGAAGAATGTCAGTATGGACGAACTCACCGTGCTTTTCAGGTACGCACTCAGGAAATAGGCCACGGATACTGCGGCCACCATGTAAACAAGAGCAAGGGCAAGCGAGGGAGCGAGAGCGGACGGGACATCTCTGTCTATGATGCCCACCGTAAGGACTATGAGGAGATAAAAAATTCCTATGACAAACGCCGAGGCCGCAAGGCTAGCAAGGAATTTTCCGGCGAGAATTACCCCTCTCTTCACCGGGTTGGGAAATACAAGGAATGCAGTCCGCTGCTGAAACTCGGAGACCAGCGCATCACTGCCGAAGAATGTGGCGCACAGCACCACCACCAGCCCGCCGAAACTCAAAAACTGCATGGCGAAGTCCGTGCTGTCAGTTGGATAATCATGGCCGAATGCAGGAGGAACAGCAAGAAAGAGAGCAAAAATAAGGGCGATGATGGATAGCACTATGAGAAGTTTCTTTCCTCTCAAGTACTTCAGAATCTCGTATCTCGCAACGGTAATTGCCTGATTTAAATCGGAAGGAATCTCGTTTTCCATATGATCACCTCGAATCCTTTATCAAATCCATGTAAAGGTTCTCCAGCGGTATCCCAGCCTCTTTGAAAGACACCACATCAAAGCCTGAGCCGACCATCTCCTTCAACACTTCAACTTGGGCGCTCGTATCTCCGTCTATGGTTATCGCACATGCTACCGGACCAAGCCACTCCACCGCTTTAACCCCTCGCATTTCCCTCAGGGCCGCGGCCATTTCCGGAGAGGGCTGACGAAGGAACACGACCTCAAGACGCCTGCTCTTACTGTAGTTTCCAAGGGCATCCACCCTGTCATAAAGAATCACCTTTCCTCTTTCTATCATTATGACTGTGTCGGCCACCTCCTGCACCTCGTTGAGGAGGTGGGAACTCATGAAGATTGTCTTTCCCTCGCCATTCAACCGTCTGATAATGTCTCTTACCTCCACCATCCCCCTAGGGTCAAGACCGGATGTTGGTTCGTCCAGTATGATAAGGGATGGGTCGTGCATGATTGCCTGCCCTATTGCCAGCCTCTGTTTCATACCTTTGGAAAATGTGCCAATGCGCTTGTCCTTCCACTCCGACATATTTACAAGTTCCAGAACCTCATCGATCCTCTTTTGCAGCTCCGAACCGGGCATCCCCCTGAGTTTTCCGAGATATGTCAGGGATTCTTCCGGGGTCAGGTACGGATAGAATTCCGGTGTTTCCACAACGGTCCCGACATCCGAAAGTGCCTTTTTACCGTCCATCTGAACATCGTGGCCGTGTATGTATGCTTTTCCACCGGTGGGCTTAAGAAGGGTTGTGAGCATCTTGATGGTGGTGCTTTTTCCGGCTCCGTTCGGCCCGAGAAAACCGACACACACCCCTTCTTCGATAGCCATATCAAGATGATCCAGTGCCCGAAAGTTGCCGTAGTCGCGGGTGAGGCCCTCGGTCTTTATGACTGCCATTATATCGGTAACGACATAGGAAAAAGAGTATTTATACTTTTGCGTGGAGGTGCTCTGTTGCATAAATACTTTTATAAAGCCATGGTGCATATTCATAGTTGTCAAATCACAAAAACCATGGAAGGGATGCACCATGGCCGAGATGGATATAGAGAAGAAGTATATAAGAAATTGGTCT